>JAOUOQ010000052.1 GCA_029880275.1 Candidatus Aminicenantota bacterium
AGTCTCAACCTTGATGTAGCTGGTCGCTACATACAGGCTGAATTCGAGAAATACAACCTTGCTCCCGGAGGAGAAGATGGGAAATTTCGACAACCATATATCATCAATGCATATCCTGTGATAAATAATAATTTCAATGTCACGCTATCCATAAAAGATAAGAAAAGGAAGCTAAGCAAGGACGAGATAATTCCTCTCATTTCTGGTCTGGTGGGAACCTCCATTGAAGCCACAGGCTCCATTGTATTTGCCGGCTATGGGATTACCGCTCCCGAAAGGGGATGGGACGATTATCAGAATTTAGATGTGCGTGGGAAAGTGGTGCTAGTGATGGAAGGGGCTCCCTGGGAGGTGGACCTCGATATTCCCTTTGGCTATGATAAGCTGTTTGGAAAATGGACCAACGCCACCCTGCGCGGGGCAGTGGCATTTATCTTCGCTACTCCGGCATTTTTATACGCAGCTCCTTTAATGGAAAAGGAAGAGCCCGAGAGCGTATCCTTTGCAAGAAGCATTGTCGGTGAGTTTGTCCCTCTGAGGAAGAGTGTCAATCCCCAAATTCGCTGGTGCGTTCCGGGAATAGCTACCTCATTTGAGGTGGCTAATCAATTGGTGGAGACTGCTAACCAGGGCAGCTTGAGCTCCCTCATGGAGAAGACTGACAAAGAAAATAAACCTATTTGTTTCCCCCTGGAGCAATGCCAGCTCTCCCTGAAGCTGGAGGCTGAGCCAGAGGAAAAAACGGCATTTAATGTCATCGGCATAATCAAGGGCTCCGACCCAGAGCTGGCAGAGGAGTATATTGCCATTACTGCTCATTACGACCATCTGGGAGTGCGGCGTCCTGTGGACGGAGATGCCATATATAATGGAGCCGATGATGATGCCTCGGGCACTGCCGGCGTGCTGGAGCTGGCGCAAGCCTTTAGCTCGCTGCCAGAGGGAGCACGTCCTCGTCGGTCTATTATCTTCCTTCTGGTATCGGGTGAGGAGCTGGGGATTTATGGCTCTGCACATTATGCCGAAAATCCCACTATCCCCATGAGCCAGATTAAAGCAAACATCAATCTGGATATGATCGGCCGTTATACTGAAGAAGGAGTGGAAGTTATCGCCCCCGGAAGCGACTGGCTGGCAGATATGGTGACAGAGAACGCCCAATCATTAGAGCTTAAGACCCTGCCAGAACAGCACCCGGAATGGCGGCTGATATATTACTCCGACCAATTCCCCTTTATCTATTACAATATTCCCGCGGTCTTCTGTTTTACCGGAATCCACCCCGATTATCATCAGCCATCGGACGAGATAGACAAGCTTAATTTCTTCGCTATGGAGAAGATTGTCAAGGCGGTGTTCCTGGCAGGCTGGAAGCTGGCTAATCAGGATGAGATTCCTCCCCTTACGCCACCGGCTTACCTGGTCCAACAGTAAGAGGAGGCAGCTCGGATTAGTAAAGGGTAAAAGATAATAGCTTTTCAGTAATCTATCTTATTCAGCAGCTGCAGATAGCTGTTTCAAGGCAACTCTTTCCTCACCGCGTTTCTTGCAGTTAAAAGAGCGATTTCCCAAGCATTTTAAGGGCTTGTGTGTTGAGTATTTCCTTTATGTCACTCTTCATTTTTGAGCAGCGATTCAATATTTAATCTTCTTTTAATTTGAGTGCGATGGTCTTGATTTCAAATCCTCCAATGGTGAACGAAATTTTATTTTCCATCTTATTGATGGGGGTGAGTTCCTTTATCTCCAGAAAGTCAATCTCAAAAGCACTCTCTATTTTGTCGGGCAGCCTTATTTCTACCGGAGAGGAGACACCGGTGGTCTCGTAGACTCTCAGGATCAGGTATTTACCATCTTCAGACTGCTTTATGGCAGAGAGTATCACATTCCGGGGAGGAACTTGAACAAAGGAGTATTTCGCCGGTAGAGTCCCGGAATGAATCGGAGGCAATAAGGTAAACAAAGGATAATTGAACTCCTGTCCCCTTCTGTAAACAGCAGCTTCTTTCCAGCTCCCCCGGTGAGGATAAAGGGCATAACAAATAGTGTGCTCTCCCCTATCGGCATTGGGGTCGGGATAGATAGCCGATTTGAGCAAAGTCAATCTTAATCGATTACCTTTGATATCGTAGCCGTATTTCGACCTGTTCAATAAGCTTACTCCATAATCATCCTCGGAAAGGTCAACCCATCTTTGAGCGGGAAATTCCCATTTCGCTTTCTCCATTGAAGACTGAGGTCTGGTTGGTCTGTAATATACCCCATAGGGGATTTCGGCAATCAGCTTTTCCGAGTTTACATTGATGGGGAAAGCAACCTTCAGCATGGTCTGCCTTTCCTGCCAATCTGCTTTCAGCCTCAGCTCCACCAGTCTCATCCCCTGGTAGAGGCTGATTTCCTGAACGAATTTTGAGCTCTGAAAATCTCGCGTGATTCTCAGCGTGCATCTCACCGGTCCTTGCTCTACTATTTTTATCTCCGGTGTTGGCATTTTCAGAGGATGTCTCTCATAATCGCGGGCAATATTCCAGGCATCCCATCTCTCGGGTTTATCCTGAAAAGCCTGAAGAACATTCCCTTCCCCGGCTAATATCTCCTGGCCATTCTCCTTATCATAAATACTGCTGAGCCATCCCATCCGGTTTACAGATACTTTTAAATGCTCATTTTCCAAAAGTCCCGTGCTGATTCTTAATGAGTTTTTATATTCGGCAGCGGTGGGCAGGATTCTGAAAACGGAATATCCTAAGGAAGGCAGCTCGGCTGGAAAGATAAGATAGTTCTTCCCGTCCTCCGTCACCACCTGAGAGGGTATCTGCTTTCCCTCGGGATTGATGACCGTGACCGGTTCCCTGCCCCATTCTATCCTCACCATGTCTTTTCTTTCCCACGCCAGGGGATTAAACACTATAAGGGGCTGTCCCCTACCCCGAGTGTCTATTATTTGAGAGAGATTACCTAAGGCACTGCTCAGGACATCCTGCCCAATCTTTTGTAAAACATTAAAGTCCTTCTCAGCATCAACATAGACCTCTGAAATGCTGCTTCCGGGTAAGATATCGTGAAACTGATTGAAGAGAAGAATCTTCCACGCCTGGTCCAAATCGCTCTGAGGATAGGGAGAGCCAAACAACTTAGCCAGAGAGGAAAATTTCTCTGCCGAAAGCAGAAGCGCCTCCGATTTTCTATTTAACTCCTTAATCTTCGCCTGAGAGGTATAGGTTCCTCTATGGTATTCCAGATATAACTCGTCGTTCCACACAGGGAGCTTATCCCGGTATTTTTCTAATTGCTGGAAGTAGTTAAAAATAGTGTCATGTCGCCAGGGCTTGAGAGAAGTAAGAGCCAAGGCTGAGTTCACCTCTTTGGGAGTGGGACCATGCCCTCCGTCACCTTCGCCGTAGATATAGGCTATCTCCTTTATATAATCTTCGCTAAATAAATTACTTAACGGAGCCATGTCTTTGCCGGAATCAAAGACATGCTGTTCTGTGAGGAGCCGATTTTGCTCTTTAAATTTCTCCAGGTCCTCTATATAGGGTCTGGGAAATGAGCCATACCCTCGTATCCCCAGATAGGACAACACCTGCGAGCCGTCGGGCGCCTGCCACAGGAAGACATTGAAGGGGAATTTATTGGTGTCGTTCCAGAGAATCTTGGTGGTGATAAAGTATTTGGCTCCGGTCTTAGCCAATATCTGGGGGAGATTCCAGTTAAATCCAAAGCTGTCCGGTATCCAGACAACCTGACTTATCCTTCCAAACCTCTTTAAATAATATCTTTGCCCATAAAGCCTCTGGCGGATCAGAGATTCCCCATCGGGAAGGTTGTTATCCGGCTCTATCCAGTTTCCGCCAACTATCTCCCAGCGATGCTCTTTAATCGCTTTGTCTATTTTCTCCGACAGTTCTGGAAAATAGTCTTCTGCCCACAGATAATACTGGGGAGCGCTCTGGGCATAGAGAAAGTCCGGATATTTATTGATGTGGTCGATGGCTTGAGTAAAGGTAAACCGACATTTCTCCACCGTATTATACTTCCGCCACAGCCAGGCGGCATCTATATGAGATTGACCCAACAGGAAAATCTTAAATTGCTGAGTGAGAGGATGGCTTTCGCTCAAAGCCTCTTCCGCCGTTGTAAAGGCTTTGCTTAAGCTGTTTTTCGCACCTTCCAGGGAGGCGATAAAAAGTCTTCTGTTTCTTACACTCTGAGAAAAATCAATCGAGTTCAAAGCCTGTTGATATATGAGCTCAATCTCATCCCTTGCTGCAGTCGAAAGTGGCAGCGAATTTAAGATAGACTTAGCCGATTGAAAATAAAGGAGATAATCTTTCGCCCGGCTGTCTTCATAGCTTAATCTGGCTAAGAGCTGCTCCGGAGTAAATACCGGCAGATTGTTCCCCAGCGTCAGCGCAAATATCCTCATATTTTCAGATGCCGAAAATGTAATGGACTTCAAAACAGAGCCTGGATTTATCTCCAGCACCTGAAGCCAAATTGCAGGCGAAGGGGAAATCTTGCCCTGGGCAGAATAGCGATAAGGGATCTTTAGGGCTGACTTCTCACCGAACTCGGGCTCCTGACACCAGTCAGAAAAGAACAGGGGCTCCTTCTCCAACCCTTCCTCATAGTTAAAGGTAACTTCAAGTGTGGAAGAACCATACACACTTGAGCCCAGCACATAAAGAGCACCATACTGCGCAGGAGTAATAGTAATCTGCTGATAATCAGGAATAACACAATTATTCTTTCCATTTATCTTGGAAGGAAAAAGAAAAGGAATATTGTTTACTGCTAACTCTCCGGATTCAGGAAGCTCCTCCGCCGGGTAGGCGCTTCTTGCATCAAAGCTCCCATCTGTGGGATTATCTGCCCGGGAGATACCATCTCGATTAAAGTAGCCCTCAAGCGAAATAGGAGTAAATTGCTTATTTGCCTTATCTGTTTGCTGAATGCCGAGCGTAATCTCTGAATAGCTTATCACAAGGAAGAAAACTATCAATAATGTAATGACTTTTTTGACCATTTGCAGACCTCCTGTTTAAAAATATTTTTGATACTCTTATAATATTGAACAGGAATAGAAAAGTCAATCCCAAAACAGATAGCTCTTTCTCTATGAAGAATAGTTCGGTTTTTATTATTAATTCTCCACTGTTTGTTTCTTGACAAATAGAGAGAATATGCTATACTTTCAGCGAATTTTACTTAAAAAGAAGTGGGTAAATGGTTGTTTTCACCATTCTTGACTGGATTTGGATCGTAATTTTTCTCCTGTTAATGATTATCTCCGGAGCATTATTCTACCGGTTGGGTAAGCGCTCGGAGTCGGATTTTTTCCTCGCCGGTCGAGGGCTACCCTGGTGGCTTCCCGCCAGCTCTGTTTATGCCACCCACACAGCCACCGATACGCCCATGTGGGTCAGCGGGGTAATCTACAAATATGGTCTGCGAGGAATCTGGTACACTTTCTTCTCCGCCTGGTGTGCCATAAGCGCTTTTGTCTCCGCCAGAATTTTTCGAAGGTCACTCGCCTATACCCAAGCCGAATGGCAGACACTAAGGTTCAGCGGCTTAGGAGCAGAGCTTTTGCGAGGCTGGCTGGCGGGCTGGCAGGTGTTCATGAACATGTTCATCCTGGGCTGGGTGGGGATAGCCATGGGAAAAGTCTGCCATTTCCTGTTTAACTGGCCGGAGTGGGTGGGACTGGTGTTATTCTCCTCGCTGTGTGCTATTTATGTGTTAGCCGCTGGCTACTGGGGAGTGGTGATGGCTGATTTTCAGCAGGGGATAATTGCGTTAGCAGTAATAGTAATTGTTTCCTTGTGGGGAATTGTGGCTGCCGGAGGACCGCAAGGCATAATAAACAAATTAGACTCCATAGGGGAGCTCTGGAGGACAAATCCCTTCGCCTTCTCAGGTTGGTCTACCGGCGATTTTCCATTAGCGTGGTTTATCACCATGATGGTTATCGCCGTGATAGGCGGAGTAGGAATGGGCACCAGCATCGACTGGTACGCCGAGGCGCAAAGAATTCAATCTGCCAGAACAGTGAGAGATGCCAGCTACAGCATATGGGCGGGGACTGCCCTGGTCATCGCCAGAAACTCCCTGTGGGCGGTGGCTATCCTGGGGTTTTATGTGCTCTATCCGGGCATTACCTCTCAGGCAAGCTATGAGCTGGCATGGTATCGGTTAGGTTTTGAATTTCTGCCGGCAGGAATGGTGGGCTTCTTTTTTGCAGCTATTGTCGCTATTCATATTTCTACTATCTCCACTCATTTAAATTTAGGAGCATTATACGCCACCCGCGATATCTACCACCACTACATCAATCCCCGGGCATCGGAAAAGCGATTGGTCTGGGTGGGAAGGATTACCACCCTGATCCTGCTCTTAGGCTCCTTTATGTATGGCTTAATGATGGAGGAGATTACTAAATGGCTGATTTTCGCCTTGTGGATCATGGCTGCCGGTATCTGGCTGCCCTCGATTCTCCAGGTTATCTGGTGGAGATTCAACTCATGGGGATATCTCTCCTCCTGGATAGCGAACTTGGGATTGAGCTGGCTGGTGGTTTGGGTTCTACCAGCATTCAAGGTTATCCCGGTTTTACCAGATTATCAGCAGTTCTGGCTGATGATGCTCTTAGGGGCACTGATATATATCCCCATCACCTTTCTCACTCCACCAGAGGATATGGAGAAATTGGTCAAATATTATGTGATGTCTCGACCGGTGGGTTGGTGGGAACCGGTGAGACGAGAGGCGGAAAAAAGAGGATTATTAAAAACAAGAGAATAATTTAACTGAAGAGGTGACACCCATGTCCTGGATACGGCGTTCCTGGAAGGCAGAAGAGGCGAATGAGTGGACCAAAGAAGACCTGATTGCCTGCATCCTCTCTCCTTTAGCCTATACGGCGTTGGCAATCGGTATAGCTTTGGCTTTGCTTCTAAAGTTTGTTGGATTCCTGATTATAATTGTGGCTATAGTCTTAATTATCTTAATGATTTATGTAATTGACCCTAAATTAAAAGCTATCTCTACAGAATATGAAAAAAAGCAGAATGAATACCTGGAGGACTTAGAAAAAATTATCCGCTGGGAGGAATAAGATGCCAGAAGGTTTAGCGGTATTAATTGGGATGACCATTGCCTATCTTGCTTCCTTTTTGGGATTAATATTTGCCTATATTTCTTATAAAAGAAAAAGGAAAGATGGGGATAAAAAATGTGGGGGATAATCATACCCGCAGTAGTTTTAGTAATCTCTTTTACAGCCACCTTATTACTCTATCGCCATTTTAGTAAGCAATAAATTTAAGCACAAACCTTCGTCTCAGGCAATTGGAGTTCACCACCTGCCCCTTCTTTCCGACCTTCTCCGTGATTTTGTCCGTCATTATCATGGCAAAAGGCTTGCCAGAAATGGTGAGGAATAGTAACATTCCTTTTCCCTATAATCTTTTTATTTAGATAAATTGAGCAACATTGAGAGAAACTATTGCTCTGAGTCGAATATTAGCATCATTCATTGCAGCAATATAAATTTATTTATTGAACATTAAAACTTGACAAACACAATTTTTTTTGCTAAATATAAAGCTGGATTAACTTAAAAGGTGAGGATAAAAGGAAAATCTATTACAGTTTATTTTTATAGAAATCTGGAGGGGGAAATAGAGTTACCATTTCATTGCATTTCACAGCATGAAACGAGTTACTACCTTATAATTTACACCAATAAGAAGCTCAAAGGGGGTAAATGAGTTTGAAAAGATTACCTTTTGTTAAGCCGTTGGTACTTTTTTTGGTCTCTTTTCTGGCTTTCGCTGGTTTTCCCTTCGATTTCTCTACAAATGTTGAAGCAGAGGTTAAGAAGGGGTCTATTGTTGGAGTGGTGTTCCAAAGTGAAGATATTAGCGCTAAGGATGGAGCTGAGGTTCTCACTAAATGGCCTAGCATAGCCAATCCATTTTACGCTGTAGAGGGAGCAGAGGTTAAAGCTATTAATACTGAAACTGGCGAAATCTATTTCAGCTCTAAAACCGATAAGTATGGAATTTACAGGATAGAAAATCTTCCCGCAGGAGAATATAAAATTCTCATATCAATAGAAGAAGAAGATATCACCTCTGATATAGTAGTGAAAGTTGAGCCCAATAAACAAATTCCGCTTCCCCTGATGCTGATAAAGACAAAGACTGCGGGAATATTTATGGTGATTTTGGTCGGCTCAGCTGCAGTTCTCGGTTATCTTATAGGTAAAGCCATTTGCAGCCCTTGTGAACCAGGCTAATAGGATTAGAGCACTGCTGACCATACAACTCAAACAACTTGTGGAATAAGCCAAGGATTAAGGGAAATAATATATATTATTAAGGTGGGGAGGGGTAAATTCATATTATATTTCAGCAAGATTACTTTACCCTTCCCATATTAATCTGAGATTAGGAAGATAATGTACTTATATAAAAAAATATTTATTTCCTATTTATATATTATATTCTTTATTTTGATAACTTCTTCTGTATCAGGCTTTTCGGGAGGAACCAAAAAAGAACAGAAAAATCCCCGGATACCTCCCTCGGTATATTCTGCTGACATAAAGATAGGACCCTTCAGGCTGAAGCCCAGCTTTTCTATAAAGAATGCCGGATACGATAGCAATATCTTTTTTTCTCCCCAGCAGCCGGTGGCAGATTATACGGCAACTCCGACGGCTGGTCTGCGCTCGGTCCTCCTTTTCGGCAACAGGGCGTTTCTCGATTTTGGTGGAGAGCTGGGTTGGCTGTGGTTTGCCAGAACCCGCTCTCAAAACTATCTGAACCGTTATGCTGATGCTCATCTCGAATTTTATCTTTCCAGATTTACTTTTTACATCGAGGAAGGATATGCCAAGGCGCGAGAACGCTTTGGCTATGAGATTGATAGCAGGACCCTTCATACCATTAACAGCCTGAATATGGGCATCAACTACGAACCATCGGATAAGGTCTCCCTTAAATTTGCCTATAATCAAGACCTCCTGCGATACGACTCCCAGGCCATCTTTAGGGATTATAGATTGGATGAGATTTTAAACCATATGAAAAATTCCTTCGGCCTCACTTACAGACAGCAAATACTCCCCAAGACCGCCGCTTTATCGGAGTTCAGCTATACGAAATACGGTTTTGACAATCCAGACAGCAATTTGAACTCCGTTTCCTACCGAGCCTTATGGGGAGCCGAATTCGACCCCTCTGCCTTTATCCAGGGCACCTTCAAAATGGGTTTTGCCTATTTAACTTTTACATCACCAGATATCAAGGATTATAAAGGGTTAGCGGGTTCAGCCTCCTTAAGATTCAGGTTCTCCGACTATACCTATTTTTTGGTAGATTTTAATCAGGATACCTACTTCTCTTACTGGGCATACTATTTCCTCAGCAAATTATACGGTGGGACACTGGGGTTTTACCTTTCTGAAAGAATAAAAATAGATATAACCGGCACGGTTATTAACAATTTTTATGAAGCCACTGAGATCTGGAAAGAGGAAAGGAGGATTGATAGGCTCCACCTTTACCGGGTAAACATATGGTATAGATTAGCCGAATCGATTGGCACCGGGGTTGGGATTAGCTATCTGGAAAGAACATCCAATTGGGGCTATGAATGGGATGGATTAACCATTTTCAGCCTTGTAAGCTACGAATTTTAGGAGCTTAAAAATGATTGCTCATAAAAGATTATGGCTCTGGATTTTAATTCTCGCTATCAGTATGCTTATCTGCTATTGTTCCCCTAAAATGATTGAGGATCAGAAGCCAGTGTCCACCCCTGAGTCCGCCGCAGAAGATGTCGCTACAGATATTTCACCGCCAGCGAGTGCAGATGAAAAAGAGCAATCCCCCGAGGAAAACCCTGAGATCAAAACCGTACAAAACATCCCCAGAGACTA
>JAOUOQ010000293.1 GCA_029880275.1 Candidatus Aminicenantota bacterium
CTTCACCCCGGAGGATGAGCCGATGAGCATGAGCTTCCTGGCCGAAGGGTGCATTGCCTTTGGCGGACAGGAGAGCATAAAGAGGATGATTGAGCTATCCAAGGGGAAAGGGGAAAGCATTGAGGCTAATGCCGAGATGATGGATGTCCTCAAGGATATTCATCAGGAGGACATGTTCTGGGGGGCTGGTCTTATACCCGAAGGCTACAAGCAGAAAGCTATGGCTAACCCGATGACTAAGAGCTTTGCCTCATTGAGGTCGATTATCCTCTCCATCAATGCGGAGAAAGGCTTTGACTTCTTCATGCTGAGCCGGAGCGATGTGGAAGAGGATGCCAAGCTTATGGCGGATGCAATGAAGGGCTTCGTCGCCCTGGGCAAGATGGGAGTCAGCGAGAAGCCCGACATACTGGAAGTACTCGACAAAATCGTGGTTGAGTCTAAGAAAAACGAGGTCACCATCTCTATGCAACTATCCGAAGACCTGATGGATAGACTGGGCAAGGTGATGCAGAAGCAGTTAGGAGACTGGAGGGAGCACAGCAAAGGGCCAGAAATAAAGCCTGAGTCGGAGAGTCTCAAAGAGAAATAATAGGGAAGAGGAGACCTCTACCTCTGTTATTTGAAGACTTTTTATTACCTCTGCTTTTAAGCAGGTGATGTTAACTTTTGTCTTAATAGCCTTCCTTAGTTCTGCCCAATTGTCTGCCGCGGGAGGTTTCCCTCCCGCCTTGCCTGCTGTTGGTGAGCCTTCTCTCCAGCAGACATCACCCCTTATTGAGTTCCGAGCCCGCTCCCTGCAACCGGGAGAGGCAGTGCTCATCCGGGTTAAGGGATGGGAGATGATGTCGGAGGTAAGGGGTCGCTTTCTTAATCAGGAGCTCCACTTTTTCTCGCAGGCGGGGGAGTGGTCTGCCCTGGGTGGGGTGGGTCTGGCAACCTCGCCTGGTGATTATCAGCTGGAGATTGAGGGGACACTTCCCGATGGCACTCTACTCAAGGCGGTCAAGGATTTCACCATTGAAAAGAAGATTTTTCCCCTGCAGAGTCTGAAAGTGGACCCCCGCTTCATAGTCCTCAGCCCTGAAGACCAGCGTCGGGCGGCTGAAGAGCAGGAGATAATGAGGAAAGTCTGGGAAAACCCTCAGCCGGTCCGCCTCTGGAGAGGGCGGTTTTTAGCTCCTATTCCCGATGTGGAAGGGAGGGGCTTTGGTAATTTTCGGGTTTTCAACGACCAACGGCGGAGCCAGCACACCGGGGTTGATATGTCAGCACCGGAGGGAACCCCGCTGCGTGCATGCAACAGCGGGGTGGTGGTGCTGGCAATGGAGCTCTTTTTCGGGGGGAACACCATATTCATAGACCACGGAGAGGGGCTCTATTCAATGTATTTCCACCTCTCTGAGATTCTGGTGAAGAAAGGGGATATGGTCATCAGGGGGGAGACCATCGGCTTGGTGGGAGCTACCGGGAGGGTGACCGGTCCCCATCTGCATTGCAGTATCCGCTTGAAGGGAGCTCGCCTCGACCCCTTCTCGCTGTTTTCCCTTGCTCTGGAGGAAGAGTAGTCCAGCCTCCATTCTTAAATCCTGTTAAGAAAATTAAACTTTTTTAAAAAAAGTTGAATTATTATTCTTTTTTATGTTAATATAATATCTAATATTTTTCCCCCAAATGATAGAAAAGTTTGGTATAATAAAACTTTTGGAAGAAGAAGAAATAATAACATAGCTGAGGTAAGCGAGAGGACTGAGAAATGACCGCAAAATTAGCAATTTTCCTGGTGCTTCTCATACTGACAGCAAGTGGATTTATCCATGCATTATATCATCGGTACCATTTGTTTCGCCTGGGGGGAGCTGAGAAGAGGTTTGATTCTCTGGCCAAACGCCTGGGCAGCGCGCTCTTCTCTGTGTTGTCCCAGAAAAGGGTTATCAAGGCTCGTCCTGTTACCGGAGTGATGCATTTTATGGTCTTTTGGGGATTTATAATTTTTATTCTCGGTTCCCTCAATCATATTTCGGAGGGATTTGTGGGAGGTTTTTACCTCTTCGGCGGGAGCACTTTTGGTTTTTATTATGCTGCCATTCTGGACTTTTTTGCCGCCCTGGTGCTGGTCGCCTCGGTATATTTTGTGGTGAGAAGATACCTTTTCCGTCCCCCTGCTCTGACCATCCCCTCCCGCCAATCAGCTATTGTGCTTACCTTTCTTATAACCTTGATGCTCTCTTTTTTCCTTTACGAGGGTGTCCGTTCACTGCTGGACCCCTCGCGAGTCAGCGGGGCATGGTTGGGGAGGCTGACTGCCGGATGGCTGCAGCATATAAATCTGGCAGAGGGCGGGTGGTCTTTTTTCTATGGGGTATTCTGGTGGGTGCACATCCTCATACTGTTCGGCTTTGTGGTCTATGTTCCTCATTCCAAGCATCTCCATTTGATTGCGGGACCCATCAACCTTATTTTCCAGAACCGGAAACCTCTAGGGGAGGTTCCCTTTCTCGACCTGGAGGAGGCGGAGACCTACGGTGTGGAGAAGATAACCGATTTCTCCTGGAAGGACCTGTTAGACCTATTCGCCTGCGCTGAATGCGGTCGCTGCCAGGACCAATGCCCCGCTTAT
>JAOUOQ010000053.1 GCA_029880275.1 Candidatus Aminicenantota bacterium
AAGAGATCGAGCTGGCGGAAGACCCCATCACGGTGACCTGGTCAGCCAGCTATGCCAAAGCTGGCAATCTGGAGGCGATTGTCCGCAAGAACCTCTCCACCAAAGGAGATGTCATCATTGACGAGAGGACTAACACTCTGATAATCACCGACATCCCCCGCCGAGTGGGCACCATTACCGACCTCATCCAGAGCTTAGATATACCAACTGCCCAGGTGATGATAGAGGCGCGCATCGTGGAAACCACCGCCAGAGTACTCCAAGATCTG
The DNA here is from genome assembly GCA_029880275.1 of Candidatus Aminicenantota bacterium. Classification (GTDB taxonomy): domain Bacteria; phylum Acidobacteriota; class B3-B38; order Guanabaribacteriales; family B3-B38; genus Guanabaribacterium. Next base: position 270 of record JAOUOQ010000053.1, read on the forward strand.
GGGGTCAAGTGGGGGTTCCGCTCGGTAGCCGATGCGCTCCACGGCAACACCACCAACTTCTTTTTCCCCAACAGCTATCAGATGCAGGGAATGGCTCCCAGCACACAGAGGATGGGGGGCGCGATGGGAGGAGGATTTGGTGCGGGAATGATGGGTGGTGCAATGCCCGGGGCAGCAGGAGGAGGGGGAATGTTGGGCCCTGAAAGCGGGATTGGAGGGACACCCTATGCGGTAAATCTTCCCACCATTGAGGCACCCAATACCGCAGTAGGCTTCACCTTCGGCAGTCTTGGCGGTATCTTCGCCATTGACGCTCAGCTCGAGCTCCTTGAACGCCAGGAGCAGGCACGGGTGCTGTCGCGACCCAAAGTTGCCACCTTGAACAACATTCCCGCTTCCATTAAGAGCGGTTTCCGCATCCCGGTTACCACCCAGATGGCTCTGGGGATGGTCTCTACCATGTACCAGGATGCCGCCCTGAAGATGACGGTCACCCCCCAAATAACAGCCGATAACACCATCATAATGGAGCTCGAGATAAGCAACGACTACCCCCTGACCGGTGGTGCTAACCCGCAAATATCGACCAAAAGCGCCACCTCGGTAGTCCTGGTCCCTGATGGGGGGACAGCAGTCATCGGGGGCATCATGCAGGTGGCGGAGAGTTATGAGCAGAGTAGAACCCCATTGCTCCATCGAATACCTATCCTCGGATGGCTGTTTAAGAGCCGATATAAAAGCAAAAGCAATAGGGAGCTTCTGATATTTGTCACCCCCAAGATTTTGAAATGAAAGGTAGGGGTTATTAAAATTAAAGGAGAGGGAGATGAAAAATAAGCCATTGTTGCTCCTTCTGATACTATCCCTCTTGTTAGGAGGCTTTGCCTGCGGCACCAAAAACAAGATCGGAGAGACCGTGGCCCCGGTTTACCTGGTAGTTTCCGCTATACAGCCGCTGCACACCACCCCCGTCCTCAATCTCCGCAAGCACTTTGGTGATGTAAACTTCAACGGAAAATCCCTTGACGAGGTTGTGCTGGTAGAGCTGACAAACGATTTCAAAGACCCTTTGACTATTACTCCGAGTTCATATCAGGATATCATCGTCACCAGCTACAGGGTCTCCTTTGTGCGAACTGACGGTGGGATAGATGCGCCAGCTGCGTTTGAAGAGGTCATCAACTACCGGATACCCTGTGGGGATACGATAAGCATAGATAGGCTGGTAATTCTCAAAGCCCACCAGAAGCTTCAGCCTCCATTGGAGTACCTGCAGCCCTGGTCACTGGGCTTTGAGCCCTCTACTAACTACATCTCCATAACCTGCGAGGCACTTATTGAGTTCAGTGGAGAGACGATCACCGGGGAACAGGTCTTCGCCAGCGGTTCTTTTATGATAACCTTTATGGATTATTCCGACTCCGAATAAGAAGGATAAGAGAGATGACAAAGAAAGGAACCAGGGCACGATATTTTCTGATAGGTTTGCTCTCCCTTGTGATAGCGGGGATGCTCACCTTCTGCTCACTCGACGAGCCCACCGGACCTTCGGGTCCTTTAGGGGATGAGCACAATCCGCCAGAGGAAACCGGCAGTTTCAACAGCATAAGCCTCTCTGCTTTTCCAGGCTCTATACCCGCTGATGGTTTCTCCTCCAGCATTATCACCGCCACAGTAAAAGACCAAGATGGAAATCCCGCTCCTAATGGGTTACCAGTAGACTTCACAACTGAGGAAGGGAGCCTTTCCGCAGACGGAATTACCTTAGCAGGCACAGGTCAGGCCTACACTGCCATCACCAGCCGGGGTGAAGCTATTGCCTACCTCATAAGCTCCACCAAGGTGTGCTTTGCTGAGGTACAAGCCAAGCATGGAGAGGCTCTGGCGGCGGTCCAAATCCAATTCTATCGCACCGAGAAAGATGCTGGCAGAATTGACCTGACCGCCTTGGATTTGGATGGGGCCGACTACAAAGGCGGAGATACGCCACCTTTGGAGCTTATCCTCAAGGCGGTGGTATATAACAGATATGATGTCCCCATGCCACATGCGGAGGTTATTTTCGCAACCTATAGTGGATTCTTCGACAACGGTAATCAGGCAATCAAGCGCACAGCCGACAGCAATGGGACTGCCTTTGCTCTCCTCCATCAGGTATCGAAGTCCACTATAGTAAGTGCCAAATCGGGGCTCTTCTATACCGCCATACCAGTCCCTGTAGGAAAGAATGAGCCACCTAATGCCAGCCTGGTGGTCACCCCTGCTTCAATTCCCTCTATTCCTTACACGGTGACTCTTGATGCTTCGGGTTCCACCGACCCCAATCCGGAGGATGCTGCCAATCTAACCTATGAGTTCACCTGGCAGGCAACAGGCACTGCCCATGCTGTCCTGAGTGTGACCGGACCCACTGGTAGCCCCTATGCCACAGCAACTATTGATGCTGGCGTTTCCGGAGATAAGGTGACTTTCATCGTTACTGTCACCGACCCCAGTGGTTTCAGCGACAGCGCCTCTGCAACGGTGACCATAAGCATACCCTGAGGGAAGAGCAGCCCATAGAGAGACAGACCCCTCCTGCAGGTGGGGTAGATGCCCTCTGGTGGAACTAAGAGAAAAAGACTAAGTTTGTAAAAAAGGCACATTGGGAGAAAGCTCATGGCTGAAGAGGAAAGGGAGTTTAACATCTCCCCCAAGATTGAACAGCTTCAGAAAAAACTGGATAAGGACCCCGATTCCAAGATTTTCCTTCTTTTAGCCGAGGAATATCGGAAATCGGGAATGCAAGAGGAAGCTATTGCTGTCTGCCAGGAGGGTTTGGAAAAGCACCCCAATTATACATCAGCCAGAGTGGTGCTGGGAAGGGCATATATGGAACTCAAAAAGATGTTAGAAGCCCAAGCAGAATTTGAAGAGGTAATCAGCAAAATCCCCGACAACCTTGTGGCAAATAAATTCCTGGGGGATCTATATTTTATGCAAGGGAACCTTAACAGCGCCTTAGAGCGATACCAGGTAGTCATAAGATTAGACCCCTCCAATGAGGAGGTAGCCTCCAAAATAAAGAATGTATCCGAAAAATTAGAACAGCAGATCCCCATAGCCGTTCGCCCCGAAAAGATTATCGACGAGCTCCCATCTCCCCTTTTTGAAGAAGATGAGCACGCAGAGGAGCCTTCTGAAGAAAAACCTGAAGAAGATGAACACGCAGAGGAACTCTCCGAAGAAAAAATTGAAGAATATAATAAACACATAGAGGAGCTCTCTGAAGAAAAGCCTGAAGAATATGATGAACACTTAGAAGAGCTCACCGAACAAGAAGAAGAAACGCCCTCGCAGATAACGCTCGACCTCACCGAGGAAGAGAACTCCATCCCCATTTCTGAAGAAATACCAGATGAGCCGCAACCTCAACCACCTCAACCAGCACCACCGCTCCAGGAGGAAAGCCCCATCCTTCCTCCAGCGACAGAGGAACCCTCAGCCCTCCCATCGGAGCCAGAAATCCCAGCCATTGACGAAGAGAAAAATGAGCTGACTACAGCGACCATAGCCGAGCTCTACGCCAAACAGGGGCTCTTTGACAAAGCCATCAAGCTCTATAATGAACTGCTGGAAGCCAACCCCGACAATATGGAGCTTAAGTTCAGATACGACCAGCTTCTGGACCGCAAAAAACAGGAGGAGACCAGACAAAAAGAGACTAAAGGAATCCCTCCTATTATGGACGAAGGAGAGGAAGCTATTAGGAAAAAAAAGATAGATATGCTCAACAAATGGCTGGAAACCTTAAAGAAAAAGAGACCGCCTCAATCTGACTCAGATGTTTAAAAACATATTGCAAGAAATCCTAAACCGCGTTAATCACTCCATTGGGGTGTTAGTGCTCGATTCTGATGGTCTGATAATTGATAAATTCATCCGAGGGGAAGAGCTGGAGATAGAAAATCTGGCAGTCGAGTGCATTAATTTAATCAAAGAGACACGTCTTCTTACCCTCAATCCCCGAGTGGGGGCTCTGGAAGAGTTAATCCTTCAGAGCGAAAAGATACGGTTCATCCTGAGGGCGATCACCCCCGAGCACTTTCTTATCCTCCTTATGAAACCCGAAGGGCTCACCGGATTGGCCCGTTACCAACTGGCAAAGTCACGCTTTCAATTAGAAAAGGAGTTCCGTTAGCCAGAGCCCCCCTCTATAATATAGCCCTCTCTATCCCCGTGATACCAAAACAGAAGGTGTCTCCACTTCACGCTGTATATCTTCATCCTTGACAGAGGAGTTAAACTTCATTATAATTTTTCCTAAAGGGGGTTCAAAGTGTATTCTACCAGCGATTTTCGCAATGGGCTGAAGATCGAGGTCGACGGCATCCCTTACGAGATAGCAGAGTTCCTTCATGTGAAGCCGGGAAAAGGGGGGGCGTTCGTTCGCACCAAGCTGAAAAACATGGAGAGCGGCACAGTTATCGACAAAACCTTCAGAGCGGGCGAGAAAGTGGAGAAAGCCGATATTCAAGAAAGAGCCATGCAGTTCCTCTACCGCAGTGGAGATGAGTTCCACTTCATGGAGATGGATACCTATGGGGAGGTTATCCTGTCCGCCGAGGAAATCAAGGGGGCGGATAAATTCCTCTCCGAGGGGGAGACGGTAACCATCCTCTACCACGGGAAGAACCCCATCGGGGTGGAGCTGCCTTTTTTTGTAAATTTAAAGGTCATCAAGACCGAGCCGGGGGTCAGGGGGAACACCGCTGCAGGAGGAACCAAGCCTGCTACCCTCAGCACAGGAGCAGTGGTGCAGGTTCCCTTCTTTATTGAAGAAAACGACCTTATCAAGGTGGACACCCGCACAGGAGAATATATTGAGCGGACCACCAAATAGGAACCACCCCTTCTGCTCCGCCTGGCGATCTGAAAAGGAGTGAGAGGTGAATCTGCAAGAAATAAAAGAGTTGCTGAAGCTGATAACCGAAAGCAACATCCAGGAGTTCGAACTGGAAAGAGCGGGCATAAAAATTAGAATAAAAAAAGCTGATTCTTTAAACATTCAACCCACCTCTCTCACCAACAAAGTGGAAGCAGAGCTCCCACCCGAGACCAAGCCCGCGGAAATCCCTCCCCCAGTCGAGGAGAAGACCGATAACCTGTACATTGTCAAATCCCCCATTGTGGGCACCTTCTATCGCTCACCCAGCCCTGATTCTCCCCCTTATATCGAAGAGGGAGAAGAGGTATCCACAGGCAAAGTGCTGTGCATAATCGAAGCTATGAAGGTGATGAACGAAATAGCCTCCGAGGTAGATGGGAGGATAGTCAAAATTTTTGTCAAGAACGAGCAACCAGTGGAGTATGGGGAAAAGCTCTTTGCTATTAAAACCAGCTGAGAGCAAATTCTTTAAATGGCAAAGCGCCACCTGTTATCCCCTTTTTCCTCAAGTGATGGCTATTAAGGGTATGGTACACTTGCTCCATAAAGAGAAAAAACCATGGCACGGAAGCCGCTGAAGATTAGAAAGATACTGATTGCCAACCGCGGAGAGATTGCTCTGCGCATTATCTGGGCTTGTAAAGAGCTGGGAATCAAAACCGCTGCCATATACTCGGAGCCGGATAAGGATGCCCTCCATGTGCGCTTTGCTGACGAAGAGGTCTGCGTGGGTCCCGCCAAAAGCTCCGAAAGCTACCTCAACATCCCCAATATCATCAGTGCAGCCGAAATCACCGGATCCGATGCTATTCATCCAGGCTACGGCTTCTTAGCCGAGAACCCCGACTTTGCGGAGATTTGCGAGCATTGTGACATATGCTTTATAGGACCATCCGCCCAACTTATCCGTCAAATGGGCGACAAACAGCAAGCCAGAAAGATTATGATAGAGGCAGGTGTGCCGGTGACCCCAGGGAGTGAAGATATAGTAGATTCCCTGGACACTGCCCGCAAAGTAGCCCGCAAGATAGGGTATCCCGTCATCCTGAAAGCCATAGCCGGCGGTGGCGGAAGAGGGATGAGGATTATAAACTCGGAGAGTGAGCTCCTCGATACCTTCGAATCTGCCCAGTCGGAAGCCAGGAGCAGCTTCGGCGAAGGGAGCCTTTATATAGAGAAGTATCTCCGGAAGACACGGCATATTGAGTTTCAGATTCTGGGAGACACCCACGGAAATATTATCCACCTGGGAGAGCGCGAATGCTCCATACAGCGGCGCTATCAGAAGTTAATCGAGGAATCACCCTCCCCTGCCCTCAGTCCCCGCCTGCGAAAGAGGATGGCGGAGGTAGCTCTCCGGGGAGCCCAAGCGGTCGGATACTACAGCGCCGGCACGATAGAGTTTCTCCTTGACCAGGATAACAACTTCTACTTTAATGAGATGAACACACGCATTCAGGTAGAGCACACGGTCACAGAAATGCTTCTGCGTATAGACCTGATAAAAGAGCAGATTAAGATTGCCGCCGGTGAGCCTTTATCTTTCTCCCAGAGTAACCTCCAACCGCGCGGCTCCTCTATTGAGGCACGAATCTATGCTGAAGACCCGGAGACCATGAATCCCTCACCCGGCATCATCACCGCCTTTAATATACCCAAAGGTCCGGGCGTAAGAGTAGATACCGCCGTCCATGAAGGCTGCTGGATAAGCCCTTATTATGACCCGCTCATTGCTAAAATCGTCGTCCATGGCAACGATAGACAGGAAGCCATCCGGAGGCTGAAAAGAGCGCTGGAATCCCTCATTATTGAGGGAATAAAGACCAATATCCCCTTGCACCTGAAGGTCATCAAAGACCCCGCCTTCATCAGAGGAGAAACCCATACCCACTTTCTGGATAAATTCCTCCCCGGTCAAACCAATCGTATATTAGCGTAAGCCAAAAGACACTCCACCGTTGCTAAAGCCCTCATACTCGCTTATCTTTTATTCCGAAACTATAGCCCTTTACCTCCGTTCTGCATTTCATCCTTCGCCTCTGAATTGTCTTGACAGAAATAAGGGGGGGTGCTATAAAATAGAGGTCGTGCGTGGGAAAAAAAGAGCAAGTACAGAAGCTGCTCTTGAGTCAACAAGCAGGCAGAAGGTCGGTTGTATTAAACAAGGGGAATGAGGTATGGACGAAAAGAGAGAGGTCTTTAGCTCCCGCTGGGGACTCATAATGGCAGCTCTGGGAATGGCGGTCGGGAGTGGTAATATCTGGAGATTTCCCCGCATCGCAGCTCAGAACGGTGGGGGAGCCTTTCTGATACCCTGGCTTCTGTTTCTGTTTCTGTGGTCCATCCCTTTGTTGATTGTCGAGTTTGGCATGGGGAAATCCACCCGCTATGGCACTGTAGGAGCCTTTGGCAAAATTATGGGCAGGAAATACAGCTGGATGGGAGCCTGGGTCGGCTTCTGCACCATGGCCATAATGTTCTATTATTCGGTGGTGGCGGGATGGTGCCTCAAATACTTCCTGGCGGGCATAGCCGATGGCGAGGTAGGCGCCCACTCGGCTGCCTACTGGGATAGCTTTACCAGTTCCTATCAGCCCCTCATCTTCCACTTCATCGCCATAGCGTTAGGCTCTTTCATCATTTATCGAGGTGTGGTGAGGGGGATTGAGGTTGCCAACAAATTTTTAATCCCCGCGCTGTTTTTCCTGCTTATCATCGGTGCCTTTCGTTCCCTGACTCTCCCCGGCGCATGGGAGGGAGTTAATTTCCTCTTCCGCCCGGACTGGAAGCTTCTGCTTAACTACCGCGTCTGGCTGGAGGGATTAAGCCAGTCGGCGTGGTCTACCGGGGCGGGCTGGGGTCTGATCCTTACCTACGCTGTCTATATGAAGAAGCGGGAGGACATTGTGCTCAACTCCTTCATTGCGGGTCTGGGAAACAACTCCGCCTCGCTGATAGCCGGACTGGCGATTATCCCGGTTGCCTTCTCCTTCCTTACCAGAGGGGAAGCCCTGGAAGCTATGGCCTCGGGGAACACGGGGCTGGCTTTTATCTGGCTGCCCAAGCTGTTTTCTCAGATGCCCGGAGGGAGCCTCTTCATGTCCTTCTTCTTTCTGGCGCTGGTCTTCGCTGCCATCTCTTCCCTTATCTCTATGATGGAGATGGCTACCCGCATATTTATGGATTGCGGGCTCTACCGGCATCGGGCTATTGTATTGGTAGGCTCCATGGGGTTCTTGCTGGGGCTTCCTTCTGCTTTAAGCCTCAAATTCTTCAACAATCAGGATTGGGTCTGGGGGCTGGGGCTGATGATAAGCGGGATGTTCTTCGCCATGGCGGCTATAAAATATGGGGTGTTCCGCTTCCGAAACAAGCTCGTCAACACTGAAGGGAACGACCTCCCCGCCGGTAGATGGTTTGATTATATAGTGAAATATTTCATACCTCTGGAATTTACCGTTCTTATTATCTGGTGGTTTGCTCAGGCGATAAGCTGGAACCCGACCACCTGGTGGAAGCCTTTCGAGGAAAACAGCGTGGGGACATGCCTTTTGCAGTGGGGGCTGATTCTCGCTATATTTATCATCTTTAACCGCTGGATCGCCTCCGTCACCCTAAAGAGTACTAAGAAGGAGACCGAAGAATAATGGAATTAGGAGCCATCATAATGATGATTATCATTGCCGGTGGTGTGTGGGGAGCCTTTATATACTCCCTCCGAGTTGCCATCCGGAAGGAGAAAATCAAAAAACAGATGGACAAATCCTCATAAGCAAAGCGGAAACACTGGCAGCTCGCGATTCTTCTTAAACCGGAAGATAAATTAAATCTTAATAAGGTGAGGCGAAGGTGGAAAAAAGAGAGCACTGGAAATCAAAATTCGGCTTCATCCTGGCTGCCAGTGGAGGTGCAATCGGGTTAGGGAACATCTGGCGTTTCCCGTACATAACCGGGAAAAACGGCGGGGCAGCCTTTGTATTGATTTATATCGGATGCTGCATCATCGTCGGCATCCCCCTCATCCTGGCTGAGTTATCCCTGGGTCGGCGGAGCCAGAGGGATGCGGTGGGCACCTTCAAGGTGATCAAACCGGGGAGCAGATGGTTCTGGATAGGGGGGATGGGGGTAGCGACGGGCTATCTTATCCTCTCCTATTACAGTGTGGTGGCGGGATGGACCATCGGCTACTTTTTTGAATCACTTCTGGGCACTTTCAGAAAAATGGGCTCTGCTCAAGCGGTGGCTTCCTACTTCGACACCTTCTCCGCCAGCCCAATCAAAGCCATTGGCTTTCATGGATTTTTTATCGCCCTTTGTATGATAATAGTCATCCGGGGAATCCAGGGGGGGATAGAGAGAGCCTGCAAGCTGCTGATGCCCACCCTGTTAGGCATCCTTCTCATCTGCATCATAAGGTCGGTCACCCTGGAAGGTTCTCTGGAGGGGTTGACCTTCTTCATCAAGCCCGATTTCTCCAAGTTGAGCACCCAGGCTATATTTGAAGCCCTGGGTCAGTCTTTCTTTACCCTCAGCCTGGGGATGGGCGCGGTAATAACCTACGGGAGCTATCTCACTAAAAAGGACAACTTAGCCTCTTCGGGGGTTATGATAACCTTTCTGGACACCCTCATTGCCATTTTAGCCGGCTTTGCCATATTCCCCGCTATCTTTGCCTTCGGACTCCCTCCCGACCAGGGACCAGGGCTGGTCTTTC
>JAOUOQ010000294.1 GCA_029880275.1 Candidatus Aminicenantota bacterium
TCATCCAGCCGCTGATGAAGCCGTTGGGCTGCGGGAGAGCCTCCTTGGTCCATAAATACCCTCCGCCAGCATCGTGAAAGCACGAGCCGAGCTCGGCATAGGTCATGGCGGTGAAGATGGTGACCACCCCGTTTAAAATAAAAGCCAGGGTCAGAGCGGGACCCGCCGCTCCCGCCGCCATACCGGTCAGCACAAAAATGCCGGCGCCAATCATCCCTCCCACGCCGATCATGGTGACCGAGAACACACCCAGCTCCCGGCTGAGCTTCTCCTGAGGTGCAAACGCCACTTCGTTCTTTGCCATAACCCTTTCTCTCCATATCCGGCGTCGGGAGTTTATTAATCTTCCTTATTTTATCCTCTTTTCAAGGGATGTCAATATGGAATCCTCCCCCACTTCCAGCTGGCAGTAGGATAATAGAAAGGTTTAAGGATTGTTGGGGAAGGTGAGAATAAAGTGAGTGGAGGCTGAAAGGAGACTTTAGAAAAAATGTCCGACATCGCCGTAAAACCCTTAAGGAGTCGGACTACCGGGCGAATGATAGATAAAAAAGAAGGAGCCTCCATTGTCGGAGACTCCTTCTTCTCGCGGACTGAGAAATTGCTCGCTCGGTGCTAACTATCTAATGATGCGGTGTAACGCAGTATTCTGTCTCTATTCTGCTGTGGGGCCAACTACATAAATGGTATTGGTCAGCGTGAATGTCGTACCGTCAAGGAAGGTGCCGGTTATGGTGATCTCGTAGCTACTTCCGGGCACAGCTTCAGTCAGTAGCGTAAAGGCTTGATTTTTAGCGAAGTACGCCCGCACATGGTGGCCCGAACGCTTGGCGTACAAGGATTCTAATGCCACACCACTATCCCCTTGCAGAGTGATGGGTAGAGCGGTATCAACATCCGCGTAACCCTCGCCGCGTATCTCTACCGAGAAGTGACCGGAGCTGCCCTGCCAGTTCACATTCCAGCTATTGGGCTTGATTACAGCCCTGAACTCACCTAACTCTTCTTCCTCTTCGTCATCGGTTTCAAGCTCAACTTTAGTAGCATAAAACCTCTTTTCGTATTCGAAGCCTTTGTATACCCCTTCACCTTTTACTAATTGAGCTACTTGAAGGTCGGCGAAACCAGTCAATTCGCCTTCATACACGGTATTCTCATCGACATAAATTGGGTCAAGAAAGCCTGCTACGGTGAAAGCAAAGTTGAGCTCATCAATCGTTAGAATTGCGCCCTTGAATTCCGCTTCTTCGTATTCAGCCTCAATTTTGGTAGCTACCCATCCCATGTCTGCTGTCTCTACCGCCTCGCCCTCAACCATAAGTCCCACAAATAAATCTTCAAAAACTTGTATATCCCCGAGAAATTCTGTGGTGGATTCAATGACTATGGGATCGTCCAGCCTTTCAACCGTGATGCTTTGAGTACCAGGGTCAATAGCGGTAATCTGCCCTTCGAATGAAGCCTCCCTGGCCATGCTCTCTAATGTTACTGCAGCGGAGGCACAATGAACCTGGACAGTGATTCTTTCGCTCGGCTTAATATCATTAATCACCAAGCTTCCCCGGTAGTCGCCTTGAGCAAACGCCAATTGCTGGTCTCCCCGAGGAACGCGCTGAAAGGCAAACAGACCCTGAGCATCAGTAACAGCGGTAAGGTCAGTTCCAACAATGCTCACATTAATGCCATTCACTGAACCTTTACAGCTGGATAATACCTGCCCGTTCACTTTAGCGGCGGCCTGATAGGATATGTCAGACCCCACCGGATTGGAGCTTTTTTCTGAAGAGCAGCTCAGGCACATGAGCAAGATAGCCATAGATAGCACGGCTAAAAATTGAGAGGTGAATTTTATCTTATTCATACTAACTCAACCTCCTGTTTCTCCTATTTCGATTATTACATGTTAAACTATATCAGACCAAAATCTCAGATGCAATATAAATCATTAGACTTAATAGAAGCAAGTTTTATGCCTAAGAGCCCATTTCATCTGCCAAACATTGGCAGCCATAACCCCTGTTAATTGAATAAGTTGGAAGGCTGCCCTTTTTCACTCCTTTTTTGGTAAGTTCAAGCCGAAATATCATTCTGACAGTTTTTGGCAAAATATGTCAGATATCGCCGCTGATAGCCAAGAGCCTGGCTCCTCGAAGTCAACTGAGATTTAGCCTTCGGTTATCTTACCAGCCAGATAGTTCTATCTCAGGTAAATTTATTCAAATTGAATGATAAAAGATTTATATAAATATTTTTATTTTCGGTCAAGAGTAGCCTGCATTACAGATATTTCTTGTTTGTAATTATAAATGAGTTGGTATAGAATATTACGGCACAAAAGCTCAGCTACCAGGGAGGAGGGGTTCCTTTTCCTGAAAGCTCGTTCTTTGATAACAGAATGATGAGCAATTTTTCCTAAATATTTTTAGTCATCATTTTTAAATTACCATTCAAAACCGACGGAGGGAAAGCTGATGAGACATAAGAGCATCAATAGAAGGGAGTTTATTGGAAAGACTACTCTGGGTGTTGTCACCGCTGGTCTTGGTATCCCCCTGCTTAAGGCGAGCCCGGTCAAGGAGGAGCAGGGGTTGAAGAT
>JAOUOQ010000295.1 GCA_029880275.1 Candidatus Aminicenantota bacterium
CTGAAAAGCTAAGGAATAATCCCCTTCCTCTTTTTCTTAAGCGGATTTCACCCTTGACCCCTTGCTCATCGAGTTAAGCGTTCGTCCGTTACATAGACCTCCTTTCTTTTTTTCTCAATTACCCTTCCTATTATTTTCGCCTCTATCCCCTCCTTGCTCATCTCCGAAACCATGCGGTCCGTCTCATGACGGGGAGAGGCGATAAGTAATCCTCCCGAAGTCTGAGGGTCGAACAGAAGAGCACGTTTTTCCTCACCCAGGCTTGGCGCCAGCTCGACACGCTCTCCGAAGAAGCTGCGGTTAGCCAGAAGCCCTCCCGCGAAGACCTTCTTCTTGCTCAGTTCCAATGCCTCGGGTATCACCGATATCTCCGGGAAATATAGCTCCAAGGATATCTTACTGGCAGAGGCCATCTCACAGCAATGCCCCAGAAGCCCGTAGCCGGTGATATCGGTAGCTGCCGATACCCCATAGCGCAGCATGATCTGCGACGCCTGCCGGTTGAGTTCCATCATCACCTCGGAGACCCTCTTTATGGCCTCTGAGGAAGCCTTCTGTAACTTGATTCCCGTGGTAATGATACCTATCCCCAATGGCTTTGTCAATATCAGAAGCTCCCCCGTTCTGGCTGCCGAGTTGGTCACGATGCGCCGGGGATGAATGGTGCCGGTGATGGCATAGCCGAACTTGATCTCCTTGTCCTGTATGGTATGCCCGCCCAGAAGGTGCACCTCTGCCTCCTTCAGCTTCTCCATCCCTCCGGCCATCATCTGCTCCAGAATGGTGAAATCCCCTTTGGGGGGAAAGGCCACTATGGAGAGGGCGGTCAGTGGCTTCCCGCCCATGGCGTAGATGTCGCTCAGGGAGTTGGCGGCGGCTACCGCCCCATAGACCCATGGGTCATCCACCACCGGAGTGAAGAAGTCAATGGTCTGCACCAGGGCTAAGTCCTCGGAGAGCTTAAAGATGCCGGCATCGTCAAAGTTGGCGAAATTGCACAGCACCCTCTCGTTGACATTAGCCGGAAGTTTCCCCAGGACCTGGACCAGGTCCCTGGCATAGAGCTTAGAGGCTCACCCTGCGCCGCTGACCATCTCGGTCAGCCGTTTGTGCTTACCTTCCATCCCTGACGCACTCCTAAAGGCTTTCTTCCGGTTCCTTCCTCCAGTGGGAGAGAGCCTCCAGTTTTTTCTGGGGGACTTCCCTCTTCTCTGTAATGTCACCCATCTGACAGTTGCCCTGGAAGATTCCCCCCTCCTCTATGACCAGAATAGGGGTGACTACATCGCAAGAGACTCGTGCGGTGGAGTGCATCTCCAGCCTGGTACCAGCCTTAATGATACCCTTGACTTTACCGCTGATGAATACATTGGGTACCTCTATCTCCGCATCGACATCGGCCGGCTCTCCTATGACCAGGGTGTTCTGGGAGATTATCTTCCCTTTGAATTTGCCGTCAATGCGCATGACATCCTTAAACTTAAGGGTCCCTTCGAAATCAGTCCCCTCCCCCAGGAACCCCTTAATCTCCCCCACTTCTGTTTTTCTCTCTTTCATCTCTTTCTGCCTCTCAGGATATAAAGGGTTATATTATTAATCCCCCGAGGAAAGCAGGAGGGAAAAGAGCCGCTGCAGGTCTTCTTCGGAGTAGTATGCTATCTCTATTCTTCCCCCTCTCCCCTTGCGGTGGATGGAAACCTTTGTTCCCAGCTTCCTCTGGAGTCGTTCTTCCGCAGCCCTGATGAAGGGGTCGGACGGAAGCACACGGACTTGAGCGCCTTTCCCCTCCTTGAGCCGCTTGACCAGCCTCTCCGCCTCCCTGACGGAGAGCCGCCCCTTCTTTATCCTCTGGCAGACCCTGAGCTGGGTCTCCCGGTCATCCAGGGATAGCAGGGCACGGGCGTGCCCCATGGTGAGGTTCTCGGCCAGAATCTCCTGCTGAATGCTCTTCGGCAGCTTCAACAACCGCAGATAATTGGCCACCGATGAGCGGTCTTTCCCCACCCGCCGGGAGACCTCCTCCTGGGTGAGCTGAAACTTCTCCAGCAGCATGGCATAAGCCCTGGCTTCCTCCAGGGGATTGAGGTCCTCCCGCTGGAGGTTCTCGATGAGGGCCCACTCCAGAAGCTTCTCCTCCTGGACATCCTTGATGACCACGGGCACCCGGGTTAAGCCGAGCTTCTTGGCTGCCCTCCACCTCCTCTCCCCTACGATTATCTGGTATCCCCCCTCCTTGGGACGAACCACCAGTGGCTCAATGATGTCGTTAGCTCGGATGGATTCCATCAGCTCCTCCATCCCCTTCTCACTGTAGCCCAGGCGGGGTTGATGGGGGTTGGGAGACAGGAGGTTGATATCCACCTCCCGGGCTCCCAGAGCCTCCTCCAGGGGGGGCTTGGGTATGAGAGCATCTAATCCTCTACCAAGTGCTTTCCTTTTCATTTTCTATAACTTCCTTGGTTAAGTTAAGATAGGCTTGTGCCCCCTTTGATGACAGGTCATACAGAATTATCGGCTTGCCAAAGCCGGGTGCTTCCCCCAGCCGAATGCTTCGGGGGATGATTGTCTTGAAGACCTTCTCCTTGA
>JAOUOQ010000296.1 GCA_029880275.1 Candidatus Aminicenantota bacterium
CCGCACATAAATAGCGTCGGTGTTTTCACCTTCTCTACATCCACAATGGGAGAGATTTTTCGATAAAGCTCAAAGTTTTCCCAGGGAAGCCCCAGCTCGGTCTCCCACCATATATGCAGGTCATCGTAACCGTAGCAGCTGAAATAATCGGATTCGCTGGCTCCGGAGACGGCAGCCTGGAAGCGGTTGGTGCGGGTTATGGCGTAGTTGGTCATTATTCCGCCGTAGCTCCAGCCGGAAACCCCCAGCTTCTCAGAGTCCACATAACCCTGCTTGATTACATAGTCGACACCAGCCATGACATCCTTTAAGTCCTTATTGCCCCAATCAGCCCAGATAGCCCGACAGAAGGGCTCACCATAGCCGGTGCTCCCCCGGGGATTGGTATACAGCACTACATAGCCCTCGGCTGTCAGCAGCTGAAATTCGTGGTCAAAGGAGGTGCTGTACTGCGCCTGGGGACCGCCGTGAGCCTTGACAACCATGGGGTATTTCTTGTCCGGCTGAAAATCCACCGGCTTAATCACCCAGCCCTCTATCTCCTGCCCATCAAAGCTTTTATAGTGGATATTCTCCGGCTGGCTGAGCTTGAGCTCGGCTAATAACTCATCATTGGCCGTGG
Source organism: Candidatus Aminicenantota bacterium (assembly GCA_029880275.1). Taxonomy (GTDB): domain Bacteria; phylum Acidobacteriota; class B3-B38; order Guanabaribacteriales; family B3-B38; genus Guanabaribacterium. Next base: position 623 of record JAOUOQ010000296.1, read on the forward strand.
TAAGCTTCTTCAGGTCTGCGCCGTTGGCTTGAGCAACATAGAGCTCTGGCGTAGACATCGTATCCTCCAGTATAAACGCCAGGTATTGCCCGTCAGGTGATATGATGGGATTTCCTACCACTCGCTCCCCGGCAATCACCCGCTCTGTCTCTCCTCCGGAGGATGGAATACGACAAAGGTGATAATTTCCACTATCTTCCAGGATGAAATAGATGTATTTATTGTCTTTCGACCATACAGGACTGCCGACCACATTTCTGTCAAGTTGGGCGGTGAGTTTGGCTGGCTCCCCTCCCCCGGCTGGCACTGCCCAGAGGGAGGTGGTCTCGTAGAGGCTGTTGAAAATTGTATTTGCTAAATAGGCGACATATTTGCCATCGTGCGACCAACTGGGATTAGAATCGCTCCCCACATTAGTGGTAATCTGCCTTATCTTACCGCTCTCCACCTCTACCGCCCAGATATCGGTATTTTGGTTGGCATCGGGGTTTTCTGTGCGGTTGGATGCGAAGAGAATCTCCTTACCATCGGGGGAGAAGCTGATGCTCTGCTCATCGTATTGACCATCGGTGAGCTTCTTCGGTTTCCCTCCTCCGGCGGGGATTACCCATATGTGGTTTCGCTTATCATCCAGATAGCCCACCCCATCCCGTTTGTGCTGCAGGCGGTTCACCACTATCACATCGGGCTTCTTCTCCTTCTCCTTTTCCTTTTCCTTCTCACCCTCCTTCTCGGGCTCAGGGTCTTTGGCTATGAAGGCGATGGTGGAACTATCCGGCGACCATATAAAGCTGCTCACACCGTTGTTCATCTTGGTCAATTGATATGGCTCGCCACCCAGGGTGTTGAACAGCCAGACCTGGCTCTTCTCCTCCCTGCCGGAGACAAAAGCTAAATACTTCCCATCAGGCGACCAGCGGGGACTGCTGTCCCCTTTTTCGTGAGTGGTCAGCCGTATAGGCGTCCCACCCTGGCTGGGTATCATCCAGATGTCGGAGTTGCGGCTGTTCTTTTCTTTATCTGTCGCCGTCACCACATAGGCAATCCATTTGCCATCCGGTGAAAAACGAGACTGGCTTATCCGCTTAAAATTGAATAGGTCGTCAGCTTTTATCTTCCGCTTCTCCTTTACCTCACCAAAGCTCCAGGAACAGATGAAGAGAATAATCAGCGCAAAAACTAATCCTCTTTTCATCCCTGACCTCCTATAGTTTTTAAATATTAAAACTCTCCCAAAAAATTAGTTAACATTTATTTTGAGTATCTAATTTTAAATGAGATTAAAAAGAAAGACAAGAACATTTCTCAACCTTTGGAGTTTTTTTGTTCTTAGCATTCTATGTCTTGCTAATACTGTTATTATTCATTTGACATCACATTTATCCAGTGCTATAAGATGTGGAGAGAGAAAAATGAAAAAAATCAGCTTTCATTATAAATAGCATAATTCTCACTATTATCGGAGGTTATCGGTATGAATAATAAAAATTTCCGCCGATTATTTCTTATAATCATATCCTTCACCTTTTTTGCCGCCATTCTGGCAGGGGGATCAGGGGATAGACCCACCGACAAGTCCACCGCCACCCGCTCGATGGTGTTAGCCACCAACGGCATGGTAGCCACCAGCCAGCCCCTGGCGGCCATGGCCGGGTTGAGGATTCTTCAGCAGGGCGGTAATGCCATCGATGCCGCAGTAGCCGCTGCCGCAGCCCTTAATGTAGTCGAGCCCATGAGCACAGGCATCGGCGGCGATATGTTCGCCCTGGTCTGGATAGCGAAGGAGAGGAAGCTGGTGGGCTTGAACGGTAGCGGGCGGGCACCCTCTCAGGCAACGCTGGAATTTTTCCAAAACAAGGGCTTTCAGAGCATACCCAGCAGAGGACCTTTCCCCGTCACCGTTCCCGGGGCGCTGGAAGGTTGGTGCACTTTGCTGGAAAGCTACGGCACCATGA
>JAOUOQ010000297.1 GCA_029880275.1 Candidatus Aminicenantota bacterium
CATTAAGCAACAGGTATCGTTGGGCAATTATCTCTTTTAAGCTTTAAAAATTTAATCCCGCATATGTCTGCTTCCTGACAACCGCCTTCTCACTTCCTCTGCAACTTAACCTACCTTAGCCTCCTTGCCCTCGCACCTTTGTAGGACAAATACTGACAATATAAAGAGTCATAATCCTACAAAAAAATCAGACTTAGGCCGATAGTTTATTTCTTTCTTCTCCGTATATCATATACGAAGTCAGACAATAAATAATTGCTTATGGGGCAAAAGACCTAAGGAGGGTTTTTGACAAATGGACGAAAAGATAAATATCGATATTAATTTGCTTTTAATGGGAAAGGGACCCAAAGAACCTTTGCCAAAATCTTCAAGAGTTGAAGAGGTTCTTCACCAGGCCCCTACTATAGAGGTCATCACCAGTAAAAATTCTAAAAAGCTCCTCCAGAGTCAAATCTCTGATGAAACCTGCATTCCTATACCCATAATATCAGAGGCTGTCGCCGACACTGACCCCTTAAATATAAAGGAAGAAGATATAGAAGGTTTTGTTCTTGTCAATCAGGCATGGGTTAAGCCAGGACACACCTACATTTGCCTCCGGATAAGAGGTAATTTCATGCACCCCATCATTAGTGATGGATTTATCGTGGCTATCGACCTCAACGAAAACGACCCTTTAAGAGTAGAGCGCCACATTGTTGCCGCCCGCTCCAAATATGGTATCACCCTCACATATCTGATGCTCAATGAAAAATACTATGTGCTATTACCTCACAACAAAAGCAGGTTTAAGCCAATTGTGATATCAAAAACCAAGCCGAATCCCATTATTGGAAAAGCAGTCTGGTGGTGGGGCAAACAGAAATAAAAGGTATTTGTCAGATATTGGCTGCATATCCCTTGCTACCATCAAGAAAGGCATCAGCGGTATTAAAACCCTATTATGTGCGTGAGAAACAGAGGAGGGTATATACTGGATAAGTTTCTTGGCCCACATAAAGACCATCGTAAATGTTAAAAGATGCAATTTACATTGCATTTATCTCTTGACAACTGCAATTTACGTTGCTATATTTAAGGTATATTATACTGAAAAATTCTTAACGCCAATATTTTCAAAATACATAATCTTTATCTTTAAACAAAAAAGAGGGGGTTAAAAAGATAGAGAAAAGGAGGCAAAGCCTATGTTTAGGAAAATATGTATTTTAGGTATAGCCACTCTATTGACCCTGTTTCTGAGTTCCAGCACCTACACTCAGGTAGGTCCCAATGCAAGGGAGGCAACCGTAGTTCCGCGTGCCGGAGATGTAGTAACTTCATCTGCTTCTTTCGGTGATCCGTTTGAGATTGAAAGATTCAAGGTGGAAACCACAGCTGGATCGTTCTTCATCTCCAGCCAGGATTACAATCCCGCAGCGTATGCGGATTGGTGGGAATTGACGGTTTACAAGTATGACAACTGGAGCTATAAAGTGGTGACTCTTTCCAAACCCGCTGCTTCTTATACTGGCAGACTTATTTGCTACGCCGTTGGGGCTGGAGCCCAGGTGTGGTATGTGGAAGTTCGCTATCACCGCGGAAGTGGTGTCTTTCCGGCAAGCACGGATGTGAAATTCGATGCTCCTGCGGGAACCGTAACCGTTACCCCGATAACCGTGGTTCCTTGACAACAATTTTTTAACTATTAAGCTGAGATATCTTTTACCCCCCTCTTTTTTAATAATAAATTATATAGCAGACTGTCAAGCCTTTCCTCCTTCCCTTACAGATATTTGATGAAAAATTTAATTGTATCTGACCATTATTTTTAGTTTACCTAAAGAGGGGATAGCAAATTATTGTATTATTTCTAAGTTAGCTTCTAATTCTGCAATAGCCACATTATTAGCATCCTTAATATCAAACTTTAGCCGATACCTTCCTATCTTCAGATTGGCGGTGCTGATTATACCATAATATTGACGGTAGTCTTTATCCACATTTTTAAGGAGAATTGGTAATTCGATTTTAATAGCTTCGTCATTTCCAATAAGGGAAAGAGAGGCAGTAACCTTTTCATATCTTGTGGATTGCTCCGGTGGGATTTTTAGGATAAGGCAAAAAGCCACCTGCTCTCCAGGGCGAAAGGTATTGTTCACCGAGGGAATAATGAGGCTGTCGTTTATCGAAAGCAGATTATAGAGCTCTTTTTTCAGGTTAAATCGTGCTTCGGAATATTCTCGGTATTCGTAAAATGGACCTCCTTCTATAAGCCTTCCCAATAGTATATTGCTGAAATCTGACCTTTCCAAAGCTTTACTAATATCAACATCGTATCTTCCATATTCTCCAGTTTCACCATCCATAGCCACCAGCTTCAGAGATTTAATCCCTTCAGGCATTTTAGCGAAAACTCTTACCACATACCCATGGGGAACCGATGACTCATCTTTCTTGGATGGGGAGAAACTTATCTCATTTTCAAAAATAATCCCTTTCTCCTGGGGATTGGAATAAGAACATCCCAGCTGATACGATATGGGCAGTGATTGGAAAAGCTCTGCCGGGAGATAGAAATCTACAGCTCCTA
>JAOUOQ010000054.1 GCA_029880275.1 Candidatus Aminicenantota bacterium
TCTGATGAGCTCGTCGGTGCCCTCCATACCCTCCACGGCGATAACCGCTTTGTCCTTAACTACTACTGTCTGACCTATGTCGAGGCGAGCAATCTCGCAGGCAATCTGGCGGCCAAAGCTAATATCCTCCATCTCCTCGGGCGAGGGGGCTCTCTCGGTCAGTATTCCCGGCAGAACAAGGTAATGGGAGAGAAATGTGGTGGAGTCCACCACCTGAATACCCTCCCTGGTAAGGGCATCGGCAATTCCCCTTAATAAGGAATCGGTTTTCCTGTCCTTCAGCTCACAGAGAAGGGCTTGAAGTCGATGGTCAATTTTGACCTTCTGGTATACTAAGGAGTGGCTTATCTTCCCCGCCATCATAACCTGGGATACTCCGTTCTTCTTCAATATATTTATCAGCTTATCAAACTCCCCCAATTCCACCCAATAAGTTCGGTCGGGGGTTAACCTCTGGAGCTGGTCAGAAGCCAATCCTTTGATCCCTACTACGGTCACCTCCCTCCCTCTCTGCTGAGCCTCCTTTACAATAAAGCAAGGAAACTGACCTCCCCCAGCTATAACCCCTATTTTCTGAGCTTCCATATCATTCTATCAAAAAAAGCGTGGTCTCCTAAGGGGAATATGTCCCCCTATTTGGTAATTCCTCTTTTAGACCTTCGGATGAAGTCGACCAGGTAGCTGACCTCGGGGGAATTCTTTAGCTCACTTTCGATTTTCTCTAATGCCTGAGTGGTGTTCAGTTTGGACTGGAAAAGTATTTGATAAGCTGACTTTATATTTTGGATAGCCTCTGATGAGAATCCCTTCCGCCGTAAGCCTATGAAGTTGACCCCGTAAGTCTTAGCCCTGTTTCCCACGGTTTTAGAATAGGGGAGAACATCCCTGGTGATGACCGAATATCCCCCTATGAAGCTGTATTTCCCCACCACACAATGCTGATGAACTCCGGAGAAAGCCCCAACCGTGGCGAAGTCTTCTATCTCCACATGCCCTGCCAGGGTGCCGGCATTGCCAAAGATGATCTCGTTGCCGACCTTGCAGTCGTGAGCAATGTGAGAATAAGCCATAAAATAGTTGTTGTCGCCTATAGTGGTGACTCCTCCTCCCCCCTGTGTTCCCAGATTGACGGTAATAAACTCCCGAAAGATATTGTTGTTGCCTATTATTATCTGGGTCTTCTCCCCTTTGAACTTTAAATCCTGGGGAGGGGTGCCGATAACGGTATAGGGGTAAAAGTGATTATTATGCCCGATTTCAGTCCATCCTTCGATAACCACATGAGACTCAATGATGTTATGGTCTCCTATAACCACATTATCCCCGATAATAGCATAGGGTCCCACCCTAACCCCGGCTCCCAATTTAGCTTGAGTGCTAATTATTGCTGTTGGGTGAATGTCCACCTCCTCCTCCCTTTTAGAAGGTGGCTTAAGCATCCACCATAGAAGACATAATAATTGCCTCCGCCACCAAATCCTCCCCTACATATGCTTTCCCTTGCATCTTGCATACCCGGGACTTGAGCTTCAGGACTTCCACCTCAAAACGGAGTTGGTCGCCGGGGAGGACCGGCTTACGGAACTTCGCCTGCTCTATACCCATAAAATATACCAGCTTATTCTCGCGGTCGGGGATTGTCCTCAGCAGTAATATCCCCCCAACCTGAGCCATTGCTTCGATAATAAGGACCCCCGGCATAATGGGGGTTTTGGGGAAATGTCCCTGAAAGAATCCCTCGTTGATGGTCACATTTTTTATCCCCACAATTCTCTTATTTTCTTCCAACTCCACGATTCTGTCCACCAGAAGGAATGGGAATCGGTGAGGCAGCAGCTTCATAATCTCATCTATATTAATAATCGCCATAGCTCCTTAGCCTCTCTGTTTGATGAGGGAATCCAGCTTTTTTTCAATGGCTTCCATCTTTTCAAAAAGCTGAGGCAGCTTATGAAATAGAGCTATCTGCTCCTTCCATTTTTTCATAGCGACAGCAGGAAAACCTGCCACCACGGAGCCGGGGGGAATATTTTTAGTGACGCCAGCTTTGGCAGCTACCATCACTCGGTCGCCCAGCTCCACATGCTCTGCGATACCCGATTGCCCCCCCATAATTACCTCTCTGCCCAGGCTGGTGCTCCCCGAAAGTCCGACCAAGGAGACCAGGATTGAATCTTCACCGATGACCACATTGTGGGCTATCTGAACCAGATTGTCCACTTTAACCCCTCGTCTAATGCGGGTGGCACCCATAGTTGCCCGGTCGACGCAGACATTGGCGCCCAGCTCCACATCATCTTCGATAATTACCGTGCCTACCTGAGGTATCTTATGGTATACCCCTTTCTCCTTGACATATCCGAAGCCATCGCTCCCTATCACACAGCCGCTGTGGATAATAACCCTTTTTCCGATATGAACATGAGGACAGATGGATACATTGGGATGGATGATGGTCTCCTCCCCAATGGTCACCCCTTCTCCGATGATCACCCCCGAGTGGATGACTACCCGGTCACCAATAGAAGAGCTGTCTCCCACATAGACCAAAGGATACAGAGAAACATCCTTCCCTATGCGACAATCCTTACCGACTATTGCCTGAGGACTAATCCCTGAGGGCTGATATTTCTTCGGATAGAAGAGATTCAGTACCTGAGAGAGGGCGTAGCGGGTATTGGCTACTTTAATAATGTTGGGATACTGCAGCTTTGAATCGTTGGAGACAATGAGGGCTGAAGCTTGAGTCTTGCGGAGGTAGCGGGTATATTTGGGATGAGAGAGAATAGCAATATCCCCTGGCGCAGCTTCCTCGATGGGCTTTATTCCTTTGATCTCAACGGTGGCATCTCCCAGCAGCTCCCCCCCGATAAGCTCTGCAATTTCCCCTAAAGAATACTCCATCTCATCACCTGTTTAAATGGGTACTCCCCTCTGCTCACCAGAGGATCTGCTTTCCGCCGGCAATCTCCAATGCGTATCTATATATGGCTGAGTTTAGCTCTGCGGCGGGGGGCTGGTCTGGGTCTGATTAAACCTTGCTATCACATCGTCGGTGATATCGATAGAGGAGTCCACAAAGAGCATCCCTCTCTGGGGGGCATTCTCCAGAACCAGTATGAGCCCTTTCTCCCTGGCTACCTGCTCGATGATGGGCAGCACCCTCCGCTCGATGTCCATAATGCCATCGGTGTAGAAACTCCGCAGATCTCTATCGGCATCCTCTCTCAGCCGCTGTAATTCGAGCTGTCGCTGCGTCAAATCCTTCTCGGTACGGCTGCGAGCGTCCTCGCTGAGGGAGAACATCTGTTTCTGGTAGTTCGCCTGGTCATCTCTCAATTTGTTTTCCCTGGCAGCGATCTCCTCTTGCTTCTGCCGGCGCTGTGTTTCTAAAGAGGACAAAAAGTTCTTCCCTATAGTTGACTCCTGGATAATCCGATTGCTGTCCACCACCCCAATTTTAATTGGGCCTTCCTGGGATAACACCACCGACGGAAGGCATACCATCAGGAGCACCGCCACTAAAATAGATTTACCTCTCATGTTAACCTCTTTCTGAGAGCCTTAAAATAAAGTCTCCCTTTTTCCCCCTGCACCCTGGTTAATCACTCATAAAAAGACAAATGAGTTTAGAAGAAACTTCCCACTGAGAATTGAAAATTAGACCTCTTTTCCCATTCAAGAGGATGGATATTAAATCCCCAGATCAATCTCATGGGGAGATTGAACATAGGGACAAAGAAGCGGAACTCAAATCCCGCTGTAGTGCGCAAATTAGCCAGGCTATAGGGCTCTGATTCGTCGAAGGCATTACCGGCATCGTAGAACATCACCAGCCTCAACTGGGGATTGAGCAGATAGACATATTCGAAGTTAAACAGCAAGGTTTTAGTCCCTCCGATAAGGAAACCCTCCTCACTGCGGGGGCTTACCGTCCTGAGCTCCAGCCCTCTGATGCTGTACTCACCGCCCAGAAAGTAGCGCTCAAAAATGGGCAGCGTCTGCTCATGTAGTCCCAAGGCGTAGGCTATCTGAGCCCTTAAGGAGAACAGATGCCTCGGGGGTGCGAAGAAGAAGTGCCTGACTACCTCACCGTATGTCTTGATGAAATCAATGGTGCCCCCCAGGGGTCCACCGGCATACTCGAAAGAGAAGGTGGCTCTCGTCCCCCTGGTAGGGAAGAACGGGTGGTCCACCGTATTGTAAACGATGCTGGGAGTGATGCTACTGGTGGTACTCCTCCCTTCGGGGAAGAGAGCTGGGTTGAGATAGAAGGAGGGATACAGCCCAGTTGCATCCTCGGGATTTTTAATATTAATCAGCTCGTAGTTGTAAGTCAGCATACCATAAACAAACCGGGACAAGTTCCAGCTAAACCTCACATTCCCCCCCGACCCCTCTCGGGCGAAATCCTGGAAGCTTATTCTTCTTTTAAAGATGGTAACGCCTACTCCAAGGCGATGTTCAAACAGCCAGGGGAGCCAGGGCTCATAGAAGGAGAGGCTGAACAGAGTAGCTCTCCTGCCCAATTGACCAGAAACTCCCACCGACTGTCCCCTGCCGAGGAGGTTTCGGGTCTCAAATGCGAAGTTGGTGAACAGCCCCTCCAGGGCGCTATAACCGCCACCAAACTGCACCGAGTTCCGCCCCATCTCGTGTAACTGAAGGGTGACATTGACCTTCTTCTCTTCTTCTAAGATGTCGTTCTTGGGCTCCACCTTATCAAAGAAACCGAGCTGCTGTACCCTCAGGACACTGAGGTCTAATATCCTCTTATTGAAAACCTGTCCCTCTTGCATTATCAGCTGCCGACGGAGTACCCAATCACGGGAGTTGTAATTCCCCAGGAACTCGATCTTGCTCACATAATAGATGTCATTTTCTTCGATAGTGAAGCTGATGTCGCAGAGCTTCTCCTCATCCTTGAGATTATAGCTGGGCAGCACACTGACCATAATATAGCCTCTGCTTCCATAAACCTCCTCAACAGCCTCCTTCCACTTCTGGACCTTGGTGATGTCACATACATCGTTTTTCTTCATCTCGGCTAAGAACAACAGCTGCTCATTGGTAAAGACCTCGTTGCCCTTAATCTCAAGCTCCCCCACTCTGAACTGCCCTCCCTCTTCTATGGGGATGGTAAGAAAGAGGCGGGGACTCTCCTTGCGGCGGAAGAAGCCCACTTTCTTTATCTTGACCTCTACCATCGGTTTATCTATCTTCACCCTCAGAAAGCCGTTCGTCCAGTAGAACTGGGTCAAGCGGGCGACATCCTCGGAGAAGCGCTCTTCACTATAAAGGTCGCTATTGCTGGCCCAGGAGAGAAACCAATGGGGACGGGTCTTCTTTATGGTGTGCTTGAGTGCCCAGTCGGAATACACCTTGTTGCCCACAAATTTTATCTGCTCAATTCTCGCCTTGTCCCCCTCGTCTACATTAAAAGTGAGGGTTACGGTGGTCTCGGATACAGGAGTTATCTCATATTTGATATCCGGATATTGAAGCCCCTTATCTGCCAGTAGAAACCGCATAACCTCCATCACATTATAGACCGCTCCCATATCCAGATAGTTGCCCGGCTTGAGGCTTATTCCCTGCTCATCCAGCTTCTCGGTGACATCAGACTCGGAGAACGATTTGTTCCCCTTATACACAACCTCCTGTAACTGCATCTTTTCCTTGACTTCGAAGGTGACAATCTTCCCCTGGGTTCCGTCCTCGCTTAAGATGCGCACCTCATCGAAAAAGCCGGTGTTCCACAGGGAGAGAAAATCTCTCTCCAGGCGCTCCTCATCGAAAGGAGAGCCTTCCGAAGAGGAGATATAATAAAGCACGGTCTCCGAAGAGATGCGCTTGTTCCCCACAATTACAATCTTTTCTATAATCGGCTGCTGGGCTAAAAGAAGATTCGGGAGAATGAACAGTCCCATCAATAAAAAGGGAAGCAAAGATTTTTTGGTCATATGCCAAACCTACCCTTTATAGCGATTAGTTTGCTTCTTTCTTTATGATTACATCCTTCGGTTTTTTCTCCCGCAGGCATAGCTTATCGTCGCAAGGGTATACCTCTATGACCCCAATTCCTTTCAGATTTCCCTTTATCATCTCTTCGGCCAAGGTGTCCTCGATGTACTTCTGGATAGCTCTCCTCAAAGGTCGAGCGCCATAGGACCTATCCTGGCATGTTTTATCAATAAGCCACTTGCAGGCTTCCCCGGTCAGCTCCAGGGAGAGGTTATTCTCCAGCAAGTAGCGGTTTATCTCCTCAATCATTAGTTTTATGATATTGACGAGGTCTTCATCAGACAGGGATTGGAAGACGATGACCTCATCTACCCGGTTCAAAAATTCCGGGTTAAAGGTCTTTTTCACCTCGCTGAGGACCATATCCTTCATCCGCTTGAAGGTGAGCTTTCTATCCTCGGATTTAAAGCCCATAGAGCCCTTCTTCTGGATGTAGCGGGCTCCCAGGTTGGAGGTCATAATGACAATGGCATTCTTGAAATCGACCGTGATTCCCAGACCATCGGTCAACCTCCCATCCTCCAATATTTGCAGCAGCACATTGAAAATGTTTGGATGGGCTTTCTCAATCTCGTCCAGCAAGATAATCGAATAGGGATTCCTCTTAACCTGGTCGGTCAATTGTCCCCCCTCCTCATATCCCACATAGCCTGGGGGCGAACCGATCAACTTGGATATAGAGTGCTTCTCCATATATTCGGACATATCAAAGCGGATAAGTGCTTTCTCATTGCCAAAGAGGAACTGAGCCAGCGTGCGAGCCACCAGGGTTTTGCCTACTCCGGTCGGTCCCAGGAAGATAAAGGAGCCAACAGGCTTCTGGGGGTCCTTCAGACCTGCCCGCGAGCGGCGGATAGCCCGGGAGATGGCGATAATAGCCTCCTCCTGACCCACGATGCGCTGGTGAAGCTCCTTCTCCATATTGAGGAGCCGCTCCATCTCCCCCTCTTGAATAGAGGTAATGGGGATCCCGGTCCAATTAGAAACCACTTCCTCAATGTCGCCTCGGCTAACTCTCAGCCTCCCTTTTTCATCGCTGTCGTCCAGCCGCTGCTTCAGCTCCTTGAGCTCCTCCTGCAGAGCTTTCTCCTGCCGGCGGAAGAAATCGGCTTTCTCCATCTCCTTGCCGGCGATAGCCTTTTCCTGCTGGGACTCGACCTTCTTCAAGTTCTTCTCCAGGTCTCGAATGTGATTGGGAAGATTGACAGCTAACAGCTTCACCCGGGCGCCGGCTTCGTCGATAACATCGATCGCTTTATCGGGCTGAAAGCGGTCGGTTATGTAACGGCTCGATTGATAGACAGCCGACCTGATGGCTTCATCAGCATATATCACCTGATGATAGCTTTCATACCGCTCCTTGATACCGGAAAGGATGCCGACGGTCTCCTGGTCGGTGGAGGGTCGCACCTTAATCCCCTGAAATCTCCTTTCCAGCGAACGGTCCTTCTCTATGAAGCGGCGGTAATCTCTGGGAGTGCTGGCTCCAATGCACTTGATCTCCCCCCGGGAAAGGGCTGGCTTGAGAATTCCGGCGGCATCCAGGGAGCCTTCCGCCGAACCAGCACCTACCAGAGTATGAATCTCGTCGATGAAGATTAATATATCTTCATTATCTACCAGCTCTTTCATAATGGCTTTTAATCTCTCTTCGAACTGGCCCCGATACTTTGTGCCGGCTACCACCGCCGATATATCCAGCGCCAATATTCTCTTGTCAAAGAGGAAGGGGGGGACATCCCGATTTACAATTCTCTGAGCCAGACCCTCCACAATGGCCGTCTTCCCCACCCCTGGTTCGCCTACGAGAATGGGATTGTTCTTGGCGCGGCGGCAGAGAATCTGTATTAATCGCTTAAGCTCTAATTCCCTCCCTATCAGCGGGTCGAGCTTGTCCTTCACCGCCAGTTCGGTGAGGTCGCGGCTGAATTCGCATAAGAAAGGGGTCTCCTTCTTCTTCTCCATAACCGACTTTTGCCTCATCTGGGAAATTATCTCCTCGCGGGCACTGTTCAACCGCAGCCCCTTCTCCGCCAGGATGCGGGCAGCTAAGGACTTCCTCTCCCGCAGCAGCCCCAGCAGGATGTGCTCGGTACCGATATACTTGTGGAGCAGGCTCTCCGCCTCTTCAGCGGCATAGGCCAATACCCTTTTAGATTCTTCGCTGAGGGGAATTTCAATGGAGGTGGAGACCTTATCCTTGGGTGAGGTTACCTCTTCGATCTCCTTCCGCATGGCTTCCAGTTTGATTTTAGATTGGGCAAAGAGCTTGGAGGTGACACTATCCCCCTCCCGGAGCAATCCCAGCAGGATGTGCTCGGTTTCAATGGAGCTTCTCCCCAGCTGGCTCGCTTCGTAGCGGGCGAAGAAGATCACCCTTCTTGATTTCTCGGTGTACTTCTCAAACATGTTTTTATTATATCACAGCTTCTCTACAAACTGTCCATCTTTTAGATGGAGGACCCTGTCGCACTTTGCTGCTGCCTGCTCGTTGTGGGTAACCATAATTGATGTCAACTCATTTTTATCATGTAATCGGCGAATTAGCAAGTTAATTTTTCCCCCGGTCACCGAATCGAGATTCCCGGTGGGCTCATCAGCCAGGACCAGCTTAGGCTCTCCTACCAGAGCTCGGGCTATGGCTACCCTCTGCTGTTCCCCGCCGGAGAGCTCCGCAGGGCGGTGGTGACTGCGGTCGGCCAATCCCACCTTCTCCAGCACCTTCTGTGCTCTTTGCTGGGCTTCGGGGAGGGGCATCCCTCGCAGGAGACAGGGCATGAGGGTATTCTCCAGGGCGGTGAACTCTGGCAGCAGGTGGTAGAACTGGAATATGAAGCCAATCTTCCGATTCCTGAACTGAGCCAGCTCGAGGGGAGGCAGCGAAGACAGCTCCACCCCATCGAACCTGATGGAACCGCTGTCTGGTCTATCCAGAGCCCCGATAAGGTTCAACAAGGTAGTCTTCCCGGCACCCGAAGCTCCCACAATGGCCAGCATCTGACCTGGAGGGAGGTTGAAGTCAATCCCCCGGATGACCTCCAGCTTACCCTTCCCAGAAGGGTAAGATTTATACAGCCTTCTCACCTCTAACAGGTTATTCATAACGCAAGGCTTCCACCGGATTGAGCTTCGAAGCCCTCCATGATGGGTAAAGAGTAGCCAGAAAGCTTATGCCCAGGGCTACCCCCACTACCATAAGGAGGTCTCCTATCCTTACCTTAAAGGGGAGATAGGAGATGGTATACACATCGGGGGGGAGGCGGATCAGCTTATAGGTATCCATCAGCCAGCACAGCCCCCCTCCTAATAAGCAGCCGAGAAGTGTCCCCAGCACCCCTATGATTATACCCTGGAGCATGAAGGTAATCATAATCCCTTTAGAGGTAGCCCCCATGGACATCAACACCCCGATATCCTTGTTTTTCTCCATCACCATCATCACCAGGGTCACGATGATATTGAGGGAAGCAACCGCCACAATGAGGCTGATGGCGATGAAAAGAAGCAGCTTTTCCAGCTTCAAGGCGGAGAAGAAGGAGCGGTTCATCTCCATCCAATCCTGAAGGATATAGCGAGACCCGACCTTCTCTCTCACAGCCTGAGCGATCTCCTTTGCTCTCCAGATATCATCTACCCTCACTTCTATGACGCTGGCGCTGTTTGCTAAGTCGAAAAATCGTTGTGCACTGGGGAAAGAGATAAAAGCCCACTGGGAGTCCGCCTGCCACATCCCCGACTCGAAGACTCCCGCCACCTCATAATACCTCGGCTTGGGCAGGAGCCCGATGG
>JAOUOQ010000298.1 GCA_029880275.1 Candidatus Aminicenantota bacterium
AGATTGGAAAGTATCTCTCCCGCAAGGAGATTGAGTCCGCCTTTGACCTCCGGGAGCAACTCCGTCATGTGGACCACATCTTTGATAGGGTCTTCTCCAAGCCGGAGGGTAAAGAAGGAGGACGGTGAGTTACTACTTTTAAGGAATTATTCGCATGAAAGCAAAAGTCTTTGTCACTTTCAAAGAAGGGGTCCTGGACCCCCAGGGCAAGACCATCAAGAGCGCCATTGACAGCCTCGGATACAAAGGCGTGGAGGATGTTCGCCAGGGTAAATATTTTGAGCTCACCCTGGATAACCTCCCAAAAGAGAAAGCCGAAAAGCTGGTTAAAGAGATTGCCGAAAAGATTCTGACCAATCCCATCATTGAGCAGTTCCGGTATCATATAGAATAACCTTATTAATGTTGAGGTGTGAGCTATGAAGTTCGGCGTGGTGGTTTTCCCCGGCTCCAATTGCGACCATGATACCTACTATGTCCTGAAGGAGGTCTATAAGCTGGAGGTGGACTACATCTGGCATAAGGAGACCACACTAAGTTCCTACGACTGCATCATCTTGCCGGGAGGATTCTCCTATGGCGATTATATGAGGTCGGGTGCTATTGCCCGCTTCTCCCCGGTGATGCAGTCGGTCATAAAGTTTGCTCATCAAGGAGGGCTGGTGCTGGGAATCTGCAACGGATTTCAGATTCTGATGGAGGCAGGGCTCCTCCCCGGGGCCATGCTCCGCAACAAAAAGCTGAAATTTATCTGTCAGGATGTCCACATAAGAGTGGAGGACATCCATACCCCCTTCACCACCCTTTGTCGTAAGGGGGAGGTTTTAAGGCTTCCCATCGCCCATAAGGATGGGAATTACTTCGCCGATGTTCCAAAGATGGAGGAGCTGAAGAAAAACAACCAGATCATATTCCGCTACTGCACCCCCGATGGGGCTCTGACCGAGGAAGCCAACCTCAACGGCTCCCTGGATTATGTCGCCGGCATCTGCAACCTCGAGAGAAATGTCCTGGGGCTGATGCCCCATCCGGAGCGCTATGCGGAATCCATCCTGGGCAACGAGGATGGTAAACGCATATTTGACTCCATAATAAACTACCTTTCCAAAGAAAAATGAGGGTTAAAGCCAATGAAGGAGCCAGAAGTTAACCTCACAACCGCCCTGGAACAGGGGCTGACCGAGGATGAATACCAGCGCATCCTTAAGCTCCTTGGCAGAGTGCCTACTTTCACCGAGCTGGGGATTTTTGCCCTGATGTGGAGCGAGCACTGCAGCTACAAAAGCTCCCGGGCTCTGCTGAAGCAGTTCCCCACCAAAGGAGAGAGGGTGATTCAGGGTCCCGGTGAGAACGCCGGGGTGGTGGATATTGGCGACGGGCTGGCGGTGGTGTTCAAGATTGAGAGCCATAACCACCCCTCTTTTATAGAGCCCTACCAGGGAGCGGCCACCGGGGTGGGGGGGATATTGAGGGATGTCTTCACTATGGGGGCACGACCCATCGCCTCCCTTAATTCCCTGCGCTTCGGTTCCTTTGACCATCCGAAGACCCGCTGGCTGGTCGAAGGCGTGGTGGCGGGAATTGGCGACTACGGCAACTGCATGGGGGTGCCCACCGTCGGAGGTGAGATTTACTTCCACCCCAGCTATAACGGCAACATCCTGGTCAACGCCTTTACCCTCGGCATAGCTCCCAGAGACAGAATATTCCGCGGGAGAGCTTCGGGTGTGGGCAATCCGGTGTTCTATGTGGGCTCCAAGACGGGAAGGGATGGCATCCACGGAGCCGGCTTGCTGGCTTCGGCAGAGTTTGACGAGACCTCCGAGGAGAAGCGTCCCACGGTCCAGGTAGGCGACCCCTTTATGGAAAAGCTCCTGTTAGAAGCCTGCCTGGAGCTCATGGAGACCGGCTGCCTGGTGGGGATTCAGGATATGGGGGCGGCGGGCTTGAGTTCCTCCTCCTTTGAGATGGCGGGCAGAGGGGGGACTGGAATCGTAATGGAACTCTCCCGGGTCCCCTGCCGGGAACCAGGAATGACCCCCTACGAGCTGATGCTCTCGGAGTCGCAGGAGCGGATGCTTCTCATAGCCACCAAAGGAGCTGAGGAGAAGGTCAAGCGCATATTTGAGAAATGGGACCTGGAGGCGGTGGTCATCGGTGAGGTGACCGATGATGGGATGGTCACCGTGCTCAAGGATGGAAATATAGCCGCCCAGCTCCCTGCCGAGCCGCTTTCCACATCTGCACTCTTCTATCATCGACCGATGCGGAAGCCCGGCTATCTCAAAGATATAGCCCGGTTTGAACCAGCATCCGTCCCCATCCCATCTGACATGAACCAGGTCTTAAAGGAACTCCTCTCCTCGCCAAACATCGCCAGCAAGGAGTGGGTCTATCGGCAATACGACTACACTGTCCGGAATAACACGGTGCTATTACCGGGCTCCGATGCTGCAGTGATACGCATCAAGGGAACCACCAAAGCCCTGGGGCTCACCGTGGATGGGAACAGCCGCTATTGCCACCTCCACCCTCAGCGAGGAGGGATGCTCGTCGTGGCAGAGGCA
>JAOUOQ010000299.1 GCA_029880275.1 Candidatus Aminicenantota bacterium
TTTGGTGGTTAGGTATAATTTGCATGGAACTGATTAATTTTTCATATAGAGAGCAAATGATCAATAGTTCTCCTCACCGCGGTGGTGGGAGAGGTTTTTAACCTATTTTAACAAAAGGAGGTATGCATCATGACAAAGCAGCACTTTTTCACAGTTTCAGTTTTTCTCGTCTTTAGTCTTGCCCTCTCCGGGGTTTTGTTTGCTCAGCGGGTGATTGACCTGGATAAGGTGTGGGGGGACATGCGGGTGCTGGGGGATGATGATCGCGATAACTCTGGTTTTACGGTGGCTCATGGTGACATCAATGGGGACGGCTATATGGACATCATCATCGGTGCCCCTGAGGCTGACCCCTCTGGAATCTCTTCTGCCGGTGAGGCCTATGTGATTCTTGGCTCCAGCTCGCCGCCTTCAACTTTTGACCTCAACTCCACACCCGCCGACATTACCATTTGCGGGGATGATAATTTAGGTAGGTTTGGCTATGCAGTTGCCAGCGGGGATGTCAACGGCGATGGGTATGATGATATAATCATCGGTGGCCCCCTCTGCAGTTCTATGGTTGGGAAAACATGTGTGATTTTCGGAAGCAGCTCACCACCCTCAACTATTGACCTGACCACTCAATCAGCTGACATCACTGTCTACGGGGATCTGAGCGGAGGTTGGTTTGGCTCTGCGGTGGACAGTGGTGATGTAAACGGCGACGGGTACCATGATATCATCGTCGGTGCCTATAAATCTAACCCCGGTGGTCGCACCTATGCCGGGAAGACCTTTGTCATCTACGGCGCCAGCTTCGCATCACCGCCTTACACCATAGATTTGAGCACCACCCCAGCCGACATCACCATATACGGGGATGATGAGATAGATTGTCTTGGCTTCAAGGTGGCCAGCGGGGATGTGAACGGTGACGGATATGACGACCTGCTCATCGGTGCCAATGGGGCTGACCCCGGTGACCCTGCGCGAGATGGCGCCGGGGAGACCTATGTCATCTTCGGCTCCAGCTTCCCATCCCCACCCTACACCATAGATTTGAGCACCACCTCAGCCGACATCACCGTCTGCGGGGCTGCTGCTAGTGATTGGTCTGGCACTGCGGTTGCCAGCGGGGATGTGAACGGGGACAGCTTTGATGACATCATTGTCGGTGCCGATGGGGCTGACCCCGGTGGACGCGACAGAGCCGGTGAGAGCTATGTCATCTTTGGATTCAGCTCACCTTGGCCTTTCACTGTCACCATCGACCTTAGCATACAAACTGCAGACATCACTATCTGCGGGGCTGCAGAGAGTGATCATTCTGGCTGGGCGGTGGCCAGCGGTGATGTGAACAATGACGGATTTGACGACATCATCATCGTTGCTGATGGGGCTGACCCCAGTGGAGGCATAGATTCAGGCGCGTCCTATGTGATCTTTAGCAGCAGCTCGCTACCCAAAACTATCGACCTGAGCACTGAATCAGCTGACATCACAGTCTTAGGGGATTATGAGTATGATCAGTTTGGCAGCGCGTTAGCCAGTGGAGATGTCAACGGCGACGGATACGATGATATGATCATCGGAGCCAATAGCGCTTCCCCCCCTGGAGCCGTTTTTGCAGGGGAGACCTATCTCGTTGCAGGCGGTGGTGCCTTTATCACCGCTCACGGTCTTGGTGGCAAAAGCTGGATAAAGGAGTTCAGCCTCCTGGTGAGCGACCGGGGCAGCTTCAAAGCCTTCGGAGCTGTGAACAGCCAGGGTGAGGTCCATCTGTCGGTTGGTGATATTGATGCCGATAGCCTGGATGAGATTGCCGCCGGTCAGGGTGAAGGGGCAAAGTCCTGGGTCAAGTTCTTTGAGGTGGATGGCTCCTTCATCAGCACCTTCAAAGCCTTCGGTGCATCAAACACCAAAGGTGAGCTCCATATCGCTATAGGAAACTTTGATGCTGACACCGCTGATAACGAGATAGCCATCGCTCAGGGAGAAGGGGGGCAGTCGTGGGTGAAGACCTTTGAAACCGATGGCACCTCCATCATCAGCATCAAAGCCTTTGGTGTTGCCAATGCCCAGGGTGAGGTTCATCTGGCAGCCGGCGACCTGGAGAACGCCGATGGGATTGACGAGATAGTGGCCGGCATGGGCGAAGGAGGCAGCTCACGGGTGAAGATATTCAACTATGACGGAACCGTCATTCGCTCCTTTGCGGCATTCGATTCCACCGATAACCCCGGGGGTGAGGTGCGTCTGGCGGTGGGGAACTTTGATGCCGATGCTGATTTAGAGATAGCCGCCGCCACCGGTTACAACGGGGGAAACAAAGTCAGGCTGTTTGAAAAGGACGGCACCCTTATCAAGCAATTCTTAGCCTTTGGGTTTGGAGGCAACACCAACGGTGATGTGCAGATAGCCGCGGCTGATATAGATAACGACGGCATTGATGAGCTACTCTGCGGTCATGGTGAGGGAGGCAGTTCCATGGTCAAAGTGTTCAAGGCTGATGGGACCGTCCTTCGCAGCTTCAAAGCCTTCGGCGGGGTAAATGCCCAGGGCGAGGTCCACTTA
>JAOUOQ010000055.1 GCA_029880275.1 Candidatus Aminicenantota bacterium
TAGCTACCTGGCACTTCCTTAGAGCATCGATCACCCGACGATAGTATCCCGGATAGAAGCTCCTGCCCACCACAAACTCGTGGCTCCAGAGCTCGTATCTCCCGGTGAGAAGAGGTTTTTTCATAGCATAGAGCGAGCAAAGCAGACACCTGACGGGGTGGGTTGGGTAGCTCAGGGTGCATCTCTTTTTGTAGCGGAAGTATTCGTAATATTTAAAGCAAATAAGCTCGTAAGTGTAAAAGCGGGCGATTATCGGGTAGTCCCTGAAGGCTTCTATGAGATAAGGCTTAAGGAAGGCGCTGTCGCCTAAAAAAATATAATCGGGCTTGAATTGGTCAACCTCCTTGCGGAAGCGCTGGGGCAGGTGTTGCCGATGGAAGGTGGCGTTATTGAACCTAATGAGCCTGAAAGGTAAGTTGAGCCCCTCTGCCTGCACTCTTCCCCGGGGCCAGATATCGGTGAAGTGAGGGACATATAGGGAGACCTGATGACCCCTCTGCTGGAGCCGGTTGAATGTCTCCCTCAGGTCGGTACAGGCTCCACCGTGGGGAGGCCAGTGAAACATCAGGTCAACGACCGCAATCTTTGCCATGGACCGAATACTATCTCCGCCTGATATCCGACAGGAGATTCCTTCTGGTTATTCTGACAATGGACAGATAGTGCAAAATCTCCCTCTTGCGGGCGGGAGGAACCCTCACATCTTTCTCCTTAATCGGATAATCTGTGTAGTATATAGCCGAGCGTATAAGACCGAGTTGAGCAAAGATATAAACCGCATAGGCGGTCAGCCTTAAGCTCTTGGTCAGCGGGATGTTCAGATATTCGGAAAGATGCAGTGCTATCTGGCGCACAGTAAGGCTCCCATCGCACTTTTTGAAGAAGGGGAATAGGAATCGCCAGACATCGTAGAGCTTGGTGGCGAGTTCCTCCTGAGAGCTGTTGCCGGGGAAGACAGTCCAGAATCCAGTCCGTACGGCATCGAGAAAGATGAAGTAGTGCTCCTCATTGAGCCTCCGAACGGTACGCAGAGGGATATCGTTGAGCAGGGAATAAGGGATGGAGTTGATCCGATGATGGTATCGGTCCTCAGCGTCTTCTATCAGCTGAAGGCAAAGCTCGTCAATCTCCTCGAAGAACCTGGTACCCGGATAAGCAGTGGCAAACTGCCCTATATAAAGGGGATAGGGGAAGGGGTGGAAGTAATCGAACCACTTGTAGCCCTCCTGGGCGCAATCAAGAAACTCCTTCTGGAGATAATAGCCAACGATGGTCTCCCCGGGATTGAAAGCCATACAGGTATACAGGGGCTTGAGCTCTGCCGCCCTCAGGTTCTTTATCGCCTCGCGGCTGGCTCCAATTGCTTGATTCTTATGGATATGGATAAAGGTATCCGGATTGGCGCTCTCCAGACCTATCTCCACTCCAATGCAGCCCGCCTCCCGCATCAGGGGAAGAAGGTCTCGGTTGCGGTTGATATGCTCTGCCCGGTCAAGGCAGACCCACTGAATCCCCAGCTTCTCCTCAATGATCAGGCGGCAGACCTCCTCAACATAGCGGGGGTTGAGGGTGAAGTTGTCATCCCAGAAGTGGAACTTCTTTATCCCGTAGCGGTCGATCACCATCCTCATCTCGTCGACAATGTTCCTAGCGGAGCGGAAACGGACCTTTTTCTGCCACAGGATAGGAGAGGCACAGAAAGAGCACTCATAGGGACATCCCCGGGAGCCGACAATCGGCATCCGCTCCCCCCCTACCACATGGAGGGGCATATTATACTCCTCAATGGGCAGGAGGTGATAAGCTGGGAAGGGCAGCTGGTCTATATTCTTGAGCAAGGGGCGGGGAGGATTGGCAATTACTTTCCCATCTTCCTTATAGGCAACTCCCGCAATATCCTTTACCGGCTTGCCTTTAGAGAGAGCCTGCACCAGCTCAACGAAGCTCTGCTCTCCCTCAAATCGGATGCAGCAGTCGGCGCTTTTTAAGGCATCTTCGGGCTTCAAGGTCGGATGGACACCCCCATGAACGATTATGGTCTGAGGACTCATGGATCTGATGGCATGGCTGAGGTTCTCGGCATACTGAGCTTGCACGGTCCAATAGGAGAATCCTATTATGTCCCATTTATCCCTGGCAATAGCTTTTACTATCTGATGATAATTCAGGCTCTGGCATTGGGCATCGAGGATACCCACATTGACCTCCGGCATCTCTTTCAGCAGATAGGATGCGATGTAAGCAATCCCCAGTGGGATGATGCGCTTATGGCGGCGGTTTGCCGGTAGGGGTAGCTGAAGTAAAAGGACGCTGTAACGTGAGGCATTCTCTCCCGGGTACTGCATTACCAGAATTGGCTCTCTTTCCTCGAGGAGCAGGTCGCGGAGTGCGGCAGTCTCGGGGATGCCCATCATCCACAATACTGTCCTCCTGAACCAATAGCCGATGGAGGTATCCCTTACTCTCTTCCATAAAGCTTTCTGTTTAGCACGCTCAATCAACCTGATGGCACCCTTCTTGCCCATTCTCATCTCTCCTTATGAAGTCACATCTCCCATTGGATGGCTATTTGATATAGCCGAGCGCTTTTAATCTCTTTTTGAGTTCCTCATCCACTCCCGATGTTACGGGCTTCCTATCGGATGTCCAAGAGGAAGTCCGATAAGAGCTGACATAGGCGACGGGATGCTGGCGGATAAGCGAAAGCTCCATAATCTCAGTGAGCACACCACCATCCATATCCCTCCCCGAAGGAAGCCCTAAAAGATAAAGGATGGTAGGGGCAATATCATATATTCTTGCTTGCTTTATAGAGTAATCTTTTAAAATTCCTTTCCCCCAGACGATAATCACTCCCTCTTCGCGGGCGTAGTGCTCCCCGCTCATCCCGCGGGAGAAAATAAAATTGCTGCACGCCCAGGGCTGGGAAGACATAACAAGGGAGTCGTCAACGGCCACCTGATTGTTGAACACCACCATCAGGTCAGCATCCATCCCCTCACCCCCTTCTGATAAGCGATTAAGCACTTTTTTAAAGAGCCTCTTCCCGCTGTCAGTGGTCAGCTGCTGCAGTCGGTGAGTAACTTCCTCGAGAACTTTCTCATAATCTGCTGGCTTCACCACTCCCTGAGGCTCTCGACCTTGCAGGTTAATATAAAGCCTTCGCTTATAATCCCAGGGAGTTGAGGAATCGTAAACCATGGTATTTGCCCAATCTATCTGGCGGTGGTCGCTGAAAAAATATTCCTCCTCGGGAGAAACTCTGCTCCAATCGACCTCTTCTGAGGAGTGAACCAGCAGACCCATCTTTGCCAGCAGCAGGTTGAGGTCGATTGCCTTGGGGTCGAGGGTGTCAAGTCCAAAGCCGTGGTCTGAAAGGACGAAAAGCACAGTCTTATCGTCCATTAACCGTATAAACTCGCCAATAATGTCGTCTATCCAGCGGTAATAGCTGTTGATTATGCTCCCGAATCTCCTCTGCTC
The DNA here is from genome assembly GCA_029880275.1 of Candidatus Aminicenantota bacterium. Classification (GTDB taxonomy): domain Bacteria; phylum Acidobacteriota; class B3-B38; order Guanabaribacteriales; family B3-B38; genus Guanabaribacterium. Next base: position 3,484 of record JAOUOQ010000055.1, read on the forward strand.
CCGGGTAGAGAGATGGAGATTCTCCTCCGGCGAGGGAGTAGTAAGGTATTTCCAGAAATAGTGCGAGGCGATATCGGTGCCCTTGACATAGATAGCGAAGAGGTCGGGCTGCAGCTCCTCATAAAGAGATAGCCCGATGGAACAGGCATTGGCATCTTCACGGAAATAGCTTTTCAGGAAATAGAGACGATAGTTGTCGACATACTCGCTGGAGCTGCGGGGCAATTCCCTGTAATGGGGGTCGACCTGGAAAGGGGCGATATGGTGGAACATTCCGTCAACTGTCTCCTCCGATAACAGGCTGAGCCTGCCTCCCAGCTCAGGGGGATACACCGTCTCCTTTATGCGATAGGCAAACCTCTGAGAGACCACAAAACCCCGCACTTCCTCGGCAGGCCAGGTTGCCCACCAGTTCACCACACCGACCCTTTTTTCGCTCCACTGCGATATGATATTCCACAGTGCCGGCTCTTTCCTCAGATTGCTGCTTATAAGATTGCTTTTAGAAGACCCCTTTTCCTTTACGATGAAGTCCTGAATCCCGTGCTTATCCCTTTTCATGCCAGTGGCGATGGAGGTCCATATGGCAGGAGAGAGGCAGGGGGCTTGAGAGATGAGCTTCCCATAGGCTCCCTCATCCATCAATCTCTTGATGGTTGGCAGCTCTCCCTTATCCACCATGGGAAGGATAACATCCCAGGTGATACCATCCACACCCATGATGATTACTTTCAGGTCGCTTCGGGAAGCCACTTCGGGCACTTCTCTCAGGTGGACCACTTCCCCCATCTCAAGCGCCGGGGACCGTGCTTCTCTGGCACTTATCAGGATGAGCAGGTGGAGGACTATCACCAGCCCGATAAAGATGGCTACCTTGCGGTCCTCACTCTTTCTGCTCATTCCTCTAAAATCGCCTCTCTGGTAAAGCCCCGGTTTATTCTGTCTCGATTATTATTCTCCCCTTAAAAATGGGATACCTACCACTTCTGTAGATAGTGGAATCGGGATTGTTAACCTGAAGGAACTGCAACACCCTGGAGTTATTGACAAAATCGGTATTCAACGCCGAGGGGATAAAGCTTGTATAGTTGCCATCCAGCATGATGGTTATTCCCGGAAGTCGGAGAGTGTCTCTTTTAACGCCCCTCACGCCCACCATGTTTCCAACCTTGCTGAGATGATTGAGCTGAATCCACTCCACCTCAGTGGCGTCGATGGGGGAAAACTCGCCCTCCTCGAAAGGGGTGAACCATCGGGTGTAGCTGTCCTGCAAAAGGAGGCTGAGGTGGATCTCTTTAATGCTAGTCTCCTCCAGGCACTCCATGTCCACTTCCCAGGAGATGGTTCGGTGGTCCTCAATCTTCAGCCTCCAGTGCTGCACAACGGGAAGGCGCCTCCACTTACCCCTGACGACAATCTCGTTGGAAGGTGATGGTTCTTTATTCCAGATCGCCTGCGAGGAATCGTGCCATATCTCATGGGCAAAGATAGAGGAGTATAAGCCAGCCGCCCGGGTCAGCTCCATATTGTCGAGATAGAGGCTGGTTCGCCCGTTATGAAAGACCAGGCTCAGAGGCTTCTGCTCGGCAACTACAATCCCCCTCTGCTGGCTCATGGTGAGGAAGTATCGCTGGATAACCTGCCTGGACCCTCCCCTCTCGATAAGCCTGCCCTTGTGAAGGAGGATGACCCGGTCGCAGAGCCTGCGCACAGCGTTCATATCGTGAGAGACAAACACCAGGGTGACCCCTCTCCGCTTCATCTCCTCAATCTTCTCATAGCACTTCCCTTGAAAAGCCTCGTCCCCAACCGCTAACACCTCGTCCACCAACAGGATGTCGCAATCCACATGAGCGGCAATGGCAAAGCCCAACCTCACCTTCATCCCCGAGGAGTAATTCTTGAGAGGCGTGTCAATAAACCTCTCCAGCTCGGCGAACTCGACAATCCGATGGTAAACCTGGCTAATCTTTTCCCTGGATATACCCAGTATGGAGGCGTTGAGATAGATGTTCTCCCTCCCGGTCAGCTCCTCGTGGAAACCGGCACCGAGCTCCAGCAGAGCGGATATCTTTCCTCTGACCGATACCTCCCCCTCGTCGGGCTGGTAGATTCCTGCCAGTATCTTCAGCAGAGTGGTCTTCCCCGACCCGTTTTCCCCTATTATCCCCAGGGTCTCTCCCTTCTCCACCTGGGAGCTCACTCCCTGCAGGGCCCAGAAATCTTTGTAGCGATATCTCCCCCGGATGAGGTTGAAAATAGACTCCTTCAAGGTAGCCTCCCGCTCCTCCTGAAGGCGGAACATTATCCCTACATCTTTGAGCTCAATCACCTTCGACATCTCACACCCGCTTTACCATCGCATTTTCCCGGCGATGGAAGAAGATAAATCCCCCGACCATAATCCCCATAGAGATAGCTATGGCTATAAAGACAAACCTCAGCGGAGGAAGGGGGAGGTTCATAATTACCTTGCGATATATGGCTACTAAAACAGCCATGGGATTCAGCAGATAGATGCCCAAAAACCGCTGGGGAACCATCTCCAGCGGATAAAATATAGGAGTAGCATAAAACAGGAGATTAAGGGCAAATTTCAGCAAAAAAGCGATATCGTTGAAAAAAACATTCAGGTGAGCGACAAAAAGTGAGAGTCCTCCGGTCAAAAGTACCTGCACCACTATTACCACCGGCAACCATAACAGCGCCCAGCTAAGCTTGACCCGGAGGATGAGAATCAGGGGAACAAATACCAGCAAGCTCAAGCAGAAGTTTATCAGATTGGATAATATAGCTGAGAGGGGGAAAATCTCCCTGGGAAAATAGACCTTCTTTATCAGATTGCTGTTTCCCGATATGGAAATCACCGCCCCCAGCAGGGAGGACTGGAAAAAGCCCCAGGGTAACAGGGCTGTCAGGAGGAATACAGGATAGTTCTCTACCTGAAGGCGGACAATAATAGAAAAAATGATGATAAACAGGAGGGCGGTGAGCAAGGGGTCAACCAGTGACCACAGATACCCCAGCACAGAGTTCTTATATTTGACCTTGAGGTCCCTTATGACCAGGTTTCTGATTAAGTCTTTATATCGGAATATCTCTTTAATCTTGGCTATCAATTCCTATCCCGCACCTCTACTTGAAATTCGCCACACACTTTCCTGTTAACTTTCTGGTAAAAACAGACTCTACTTAATCAATTCTTAAACAACGACTTACTAATAAACTACAAACCTCTCCTCTACCAAAAGCCTGCTGAAATTCTATAAAATTATAACATAATTGCCACAAATTCACAAATCCCTTACCGCATCCCTCACTATACCAGCCCCCTGTTTTTCAGCTCCCGAGCGGCGATATCAAACCTATCGCTCGCCTCGGCTTCTCTGGACCATTCAATAAGCTCTTTCATCCCATCCTCAAAGCTCACTTTCGGACGGAAGCCCAGTATCCGCTTGATCTTACTGATATCGGCGAAGCAATACCTTATGTCCCCCTTGCGGTATTTATTGGCTATCTGGGGCGTTAGCGCTTTTCCATAGAGCTTGATGAGCACCTCGGCTACCTCTCTTATGGTCACCTCCTTGCCGGTTCCCACATTAAAAACCTGAAAGTCCGCCTCCTCCTTCTCCAGTGCAAGCATGTGAGCCTGAACGATATCATGAACAGAGACGAAGTCCCGGCTCTGATTTCCATCCTCATAGATTACCGGTGCCCGGTCGTTTTTGATACGACTGAGGAAGATGGCGCATACTCCGGTATAGGGATTGGAGAGCGACTGCCGGGGACCATAGATATTAAAATATCGCAGAGCTACCGTGGGAATGCCATAGGTCAGCCCCACATTCATCATCATCTCCTCTTGAGTCTTTTTGGTGATAGCGTAGATGGAGGTACATCTCGTCTCGGCTTCCTCATCAGTGGGGATGGGCTCCAGCTCCGCCCCGCAGATGGGGCAGTGGAGCTCCCAATTCCCCTTGCTCATCTGTGCTTCCTTACGAAGCTCGGGAGTCACCTCCCCGCACTTCTCACAGCGGCATCGTCCCTCCCCGTAGATGCTCATAGAGGAAGCTATTATCATCCTCTCTACCTTGCCGGGATTGGCAGCGATCGCATCCAGCAAGTTTCCTGTGCCACCTATGTTGACATCCACATAATGCTTGACCTGATACTGCGACTGCCCCACTCCCACCGCGGCGGCATGGTGAGAGACCAACTCCACCCCCTCCAGAGCAGAGCTCAACTTCTGGTAATCCCTGATATCCCCTTGTATAAACTCAACTTCCTTCGGAATATACGGAGGGAGCTCTCCCCGGGTATGTACCTGAGGGTCAAGGTTATCGTACACCCTCACCTCATATCCCTTCCTAAGGAACTCCTCCACTAAAAATGAACCAATAAATCCCGCTCCGCCGGTGACCAGCACCTTTTTCCCCATAACTGTCACCTATATTTTTTAATGTTGATTAGCCGAAGCATCAGCTTTATCAAGTTTATATTTAAGAAGCCGAAAATATTCCCAGGGCTCCAGGTCATCGGGGTTTATCTCCGGAATCTGCTCCATCTCCGAGGCCATCTCCTTGTATCTCCCCTCCAGGAAGTAAAGCTGACCCCGCAGGTTGTGGGTGGTTGCCTGGTAGAACCTCTCCAGAGTGCTCAGTATCTCCTCCCTCTCCAGGTCGCTTTTGCTAAAGTTAATAAGGTAAGGAAGCACCGGCACTCGCTGGCTGAGGAGCGCTCTGAAGTTCCAGTGCCAGCTTGCCCCTCGGCTGATTACCTTGCTGGCTAAATATTCAATAGCCGGGTAGTCGTCAGTATGCAGAGGACCTTCACCGGCGTAACGCCTGACCTCCTCCTCCCCCATCACAAAGTAGTCGAGCAGATGAAAGACCTCCTCCACTCCTGCTTCTTGCAGGTCAAGCCTTACTCCCCTCTCATCCCATTCCTTTTGCAGAGCGCTAAAGTCTATCTTCCCCCCTTCTGTCCTTCCAATTACAATGGTAAAGGGATTGATGGTGGAGTTGATATACCATACGGTGGTGTGCGGAAATACCGACTGAAAAGTCCGCAGCAGCATCTTGAAGTTCTCCTCCGATAGGCTGTACAGGGGGAGCCACTGAGAGACTATTCCCCCGGGATTGAGCCTGTTTCGGCACATTAGATAGTAGTCGCGGGTGTAGAGGCTCCCATTGCCGGCATAGCGGGGGTGAATGGAGTCGGAAAGGATGATATCGTACCGCTTTTCTGTGGCCAGCAAAAAGTTCCTCCCGTCGCAGATGGTAAGCTCAACCCTGCCATCATGAAGTATCCCGTGGTTGACCCCCTGAAAATAATCGCCCGCTGCCTCCACCACCCCGGGGCTGATTTCGGCAATGTGTATCTCCTCCACCGGATGAGTGGAGACTGACCAGGCAGTTCCCCCACTGCCAAGCCCAATGTGCAGTATTCTCTTGGGATTCTTGTGCAGCAGCAGGGGGAGATGCCCTTGCATCTTCTGGATAGTTAGCAGGTCGGGGGAAGTGCCCGCCACATTGACTCCATTGACGCTCATTGACAGCCAATCCCCCCGGAAATCTTGAATCTTCTCCACCGATACTGTTGCGGTAACATCCTCCCTGAAGGAGACAACCATCCTGTTGCTCCCGGTGGTGAACACCCCGGCCGAGAGAACCACAGAATTAGGTGGGCAAAAGAGATGATACCCTATAAGGAATAAGCCCAGCAGGGCTGCACCCACCAGCGCGCGCTGCCATATTCGCCGAGACCCTTCAGCTAATAATAGATAAATCCCAATTCCTAAATTAGCCAGCGCTATCACCACCATGCCTCTCTGTATACCCAGCCAGGGAATGAGGAGAAAGCCCGCCAGCAGCGAGCCACCAATACAGCCTAATGTATTGGCTGAATAGAGGTTGCCAATGTTCTTCCCCACCCATCGGTTCCAGCGGGCGTAAATCTTAACTCCCAGAGGGAAAGCCGCACCCATAAGCAGGGTGGGAACCAGCAGGAGGTTAACCGTTCCTAAAGATAAGACTGCCACACTCTTCCAGTAGGAAGGCCTTCCGAAGAGGACCCCCAGCCTCCCCATCAGATCCGGCAGCTGGCTAAACTGAACAATCTGAAGGATGAGATAGAACCCTATGGCAAGTTCCAGAAATGCCAGCACATAAGTTAATCTTTTTATCCTATCGATAACTACGCCGACCAGAAAGCTGCCCAGGGTCAACCCCAGCAGAAATATACTCAGCATCAGGGAATAGGCGTAAAC
>JAOUOQ010000300.1 GCA_029880275.1 Candidatus Aminicenantota bacterium
TATGATACGGAACCGGAAAAGATTAAAACCTCCATAACTAAAAGGGATAATATGTTTGCGGACGATTGGGTAGGATTGTCTCTCGATTCTTTAGGTAATAAGCAGAACTCCTACGACCTCTTTGTGAATCCTAATGGAATACAGGGAGATATTCTGAACTCAGCCGTTGGTGGTGAAGATGTCTCGCCTGACTTTGTGTGGTATAGTGCAGGCATGTTGACAGACGAAGGATACCAGGCGGAAATCTCCATTCCCTTGAGAAGCATACGCTTCAAAAGCGGCCAAGAGGTTAACATGGGGATTCTCTTCTGGCGGAGAATTAGCCGCCTGGGCATCAGCGGCTCCTGGCCGGACATAAAGCCTGGCTACGGTTTGTTTAATGTGCATGCAGCAGTGGTTTACAGAGACCTCAAAAGTCCTCTCAATTTAGAGCTATTACCCAGCTTTACCTATGGGAGAAACAGTGATAGGGAGAATCCAGGTAGCTGGGCTGAAACTGAAGTATCCCATGACATCGGCATGGGCATAAAATATGGCATTACCTCTTCAGTAACCGCTGATTTAACCCTCAACCCCGATTTCAGCCAGGTGGAAAGCGATGCCTTCCAGGTAGAGGTGAACCAGCGTTACCCCATATTCTATACTGAAAAGCGCCCCTTCTTTATGGAGGGGGTGGACATTCTCGACTTCGCTCTCATCCCCCATGGCAATATGTATACCGCGGTTCATACCCGCAGGATAGTGGACCCCAATTGGGGCGCCAAGCTGACCGGGACCCTGGGTAAAACATCCTTTGGCATATTGGCTGCCGGAGACCAGTGGCCAGGGTTAGCCTGGGATGATGAGGTAAATCCCTTTGAGGGGAAAACGGCACATTTCACCATAGCCAGGGGAAAATACAGCCTCGGTGGGGAAAACTATATAGGTGGTCTTTACAGCGGACGGGAATTCGCAGGGGGCTACAACCGAGTAGTCGGGGGAGATGTAATGTACAGATTTCTCAAGCACCATCACGCAAGCCTCTCCTTAATGCAAAGTTATTCCGGGGAACTGGAGGGCGGACCTGGCACCAGCGGGAGTGCCTTTAATTGCTTCTATAGGTACTTTACCAAGCCCTTAGGAATTTTGGTCACCTATGAGCGGTATGGCACAGATTTCAGAATGGACTCTGCTTTTTTTGAACGAATCGGCATCAGCAGTGGAAAAATCTGGATAGGACCCAGCTTCTATCCCAACCCGGAAAAAGTCTCCTGGCTCAAGCGAATCAATCCTAACTTTATTGCTGTTTATCTTCACGACTTCACCACCAATATGGATGATAGGTTTTTGAGCCTTTCTACTGAATTCAATTTTACTAAGCAGGGATATTTAGAGATTGGCTATATCTTGGAAAGTGAGAGCTGGGTTAACCAAACCTTTGAGCAAGCCAACTTCGAATTGAACGGAGGAGTTCAGATTACCAATTGGCTGCGTTTAGGCGGTAATTTTTTCAGGGGTGATAGAATTTATTATGACCCGGTTAATCCTTATCTGGGCTGGGGCAATTCGGGCGGCATCAATTTTACTTTTCAACCCAGCGTCAAGCTAAGCCAATATTTTGAATTCTATCATACCGATTTGTATCGCTCCTCAGATGACCAGAAGATTTATGAAGTCAATATATTCAATACCCGCACCACCTATCAATTTAATAAATATTTATTCGCCAGAGCCATCTTCCAATACAACAGCTACCAGCAAAAGCTGCTCACAGACCTGCTGGGCTCGTTTACCTTTATTCCCGGGACGGTTATTCATCTGGGATATGGTTCCATCTATGAAAAGAGGGATTGGCAGCAAAATAAGTGGATATACGGTTTGGGTAATATGCTCAATATGAGACGCAGCCTCTTTTTCAAAGCCAGCTACTTGTGGCGTTTTTAGTCCTTTTGTCAGTCCAACTTCAGCCCTTTTTCCACAAACCCAAATTTAGCATGCATCTCCCGATGTCCAGCTTCGGCAGAAGGGGAAGTAAAACCCTCACCAGGTTAAATACCTTGACAATCGGCGAAATGTAGTATATATTTAAATTAAAACAAAGAAGGGAGTTACTCAATGTTGATTGAGATGAGGATTAAAGGGTTGATGATAGACCCCATTAACAATATGCCGATGATTATCCTCAAGGATGTCGAGGGCAAAAATGTTCTTCCCATATGGGTTGGGGTCTTCGAAGCCAATGCCATTGCCTTGCAGATTGAGAAAATTACCACCCCGCGCCCCATGACTCACGACCTTTTAAAAAACATCCTCGCCAAAATGAACGCTAAGGTTGACAAAATAGCCATTACCGAGCTTAAGAATAACACCTACTACGCCCTCATCTTCCTTAATGTCGATGGACAGGAAGTAACCATTGACTCACGACCCAGCGATGCTATCGCCCTTGCTCTGCGGACCAGTTCGCCAATCTTTGTAGAACAATCGGTCATTGAACAGGCTAAAAGCCCCGAGCTGGCAGAAGAATCCCCGGATGCCGAGAAGATTAAAAAATGGTTCGAA
>JAOUOQ010000301.1 GCA_029880275.1 Candidatus Aminicenantota bacterium
CGAACTCCAGAGCTTTATCCTCGTAGAGCTGTGCTCTGCGCATGAGCTCGATCTCTTCGGGGGTCTTGCGGATACGCATATCATGAACCACTTTACCCACCGGCTTGAACGAGGAACGGGGAAGGGCTTTCTTCATGTTGTCCATGGTGGTGGGACCAACCTCATGCTCTATGCCCACCACTCTGGTATCATAACCCCGCTTATCGATGGCTTTAAGCACATAGACCAGATGGTCGCGTGTCCCCTGCGGATTGTCAAAGCCGCCTGTCTCGGCGGTGGGGAAATCGAAGTACCACTCGTAATCCTTTATCCACCAGGTGGTTATCAGGTCCCGGTCGAGACCCGGAACATAGAGGAAAGGCTCCCCCTTGGTGGGCACCCACAGATACTCCGGTCTTTCGGTCTTGCTGTGGAAATAGCCGCTCAGATAAGTAATATTAAGGGCATCTGCGCACAGCACCCCGCTGACCCCTTCAGCCGCCAGCTTCTCCTGTAACCTCTTGATGGTGTTTTTATGCCACTCCACCGTCAATCTGTCGGGCCCCGGGAACAGAGGCTGCCCAGTGGATGGGGGCACAACGGAAGTCTCCTTTGTGCACCCGGACAAAAGACTGACTCCCCCGCCCACCAGGGTTAAAGAAGCCAAAGAACCCTTCATAAAATCTCTTCGTGAGGTCTTCATGGGAGCTCCTCCTTCAGTTAAATAAGGTTAATAAAACAGTTGCCTCAAGCCTATTGACCCAGAATCTCCTTGAGAGCGGACAGGCATGCACGGTTCTCGGCCATGGTGCCCATAGAGATGCGCAGGAAGGTGGGCATATCCCAATCCCTCCCCTTGCGGATGTAAATTTTCTTTTTTGCCAGTTTCTTCACTATCTGTTCGGAGTCCTGTCTCACATCTACCATAAGAAAGGGAGCGACACTGCGGATGTGCTTGAACCCCAGGGAGTCAAATTCCCGGTAATAGTAATCCCTTCCTTCAGCACAGAGATTCACATAGCGGGCTACATGCTCCTGGTCGTCAAGACAGAGCATAGCAGCTCCATAGACCGCCTGATTTACCCCCAGCCCTCCCATACTGTGGGGGCGGAGCTTTTCAATAATTTCGGCTTTGGCTACGCCGTAGCCCAACCGCATCCCCGCTAAACCGTAAGCCTTGGAGAAGGTGCGGGTGACAATCACATTGGCTCCTTCCAGCACCAGGTCAATCCCCGATTTAGGATGCTCTTTCTCTATAAAATGGCGATATGCTTCGTCTATGAGAACTACCACCTGTGAGGGGAGATTGGCTACAAATCCCCTTATCTCCTCATAGCTCAGAGCAGTCCCGGTGGGGTTGTTGGGGTTGACTATGTTCACCACCCTGGTGTTCTCATTCACCGCCTTCAGCATGTCGGACAGGTGGTGCCGATAGTCCTCCCTCAGGGGCACCCACCGCACCTTTGCGCCCAATCGCTCCGCCTCTCTGCCGATGGTCTTGAAGGTCTGCAGAGCGGTGACCAGCTCTCCACCGTCTTTCAAGAAAGCGCGGGGAGTTATCTTAAGAATTTCGGTGGAGCCACAGCCCAGCAGGAGCATCCTTGGTTGGAGTTTGTGGTAAGCGATGAGTTTTTTCTCCAGCGGGGAGACCATAGTGTAGCGATGTCCCTCCTGGATGCCAAGTTCCATGCCTTTAAGGGCTAAAGGGGAAGGACCGAGGGGATTCTCATTGGAGCTTAATTTGATGGCATCGGGTCCGTAGCCAAAGGGGACCTTTTCCTCTTCTGATTGACCCATGTAAGGAAAGCCCGGGTGCTGGCGGTAAGCCAGCAGGGGAACCCCCGCCATGACACCCTTTAAAAATCCCCTTCTGGTAAATGTTGCTCTTTTTTTGAAAGCCGCGGATATCATTTTTGGTTCTCCTTTGAAAATTTCAGAGGATACCTCCTCTTATTTAAACCTCTCTTTTTCTTAATTTTGCCAGATTGAACCGCTGATGCCAGGTCGATTCCGCACCTGCCCCTGTGCGGCAGATGACGACATCAATGAGATAGGGGCTCCCGGCACGGGTGGCGGCTATTCCTCTTTGCAGTGCCGGGGCTAATTCCTCCGGCTCGGTCACTCGCTCTCCCTCTATCCCCTGGCTCTGCGCTAATTTGACGAAGTCTATCTCCGGCTCTCCCAGGTAGGTCCCCACAAAGTGCTGGCTCCTGGCCATCTTCCCGCCATATCGGTTGAAGCTGCGGCGCACAGTCTGGTAATTGCTATTGTTCCACACCACGGTCAGCACGGGGATACCGTATCTGGCCATAGTCCAGAAGCCGGAGGAGCTGTACATCACCGAGCCGTCTCCGATGCTGAGCACCACCTGCCGGTTCGGCTCGCCTAACTTCGCCCCGGCAGCCGCTCCCACGCCCCAGCCGAGGCAGATGCCGGTGTTGTAAATCCACATCTTCTCCCGGGGGCGGAAGCCGAAGTTGAACATCTCGTATGCTCCTCCCAGGTTCTCGCTTACTATAATGGCATCGGGGTCCAGAGCACGGTCCATCTCGTATCCCA
>JAOUOQ010000302.1 GCA_029880275.1 Candidatus Aminicenantota bacterium
AATAGAAGGCTGGTAAAAGAATACTCAAGAGAGTGGCTTAAAAAATTTATTCTTCCATCGGACTTTTTGAAGACAGGCTATGCTCTATATGACTTCAAAAACTATGAAGAAGCTCTGCTTGTTTTCAGGATGCTCTATGAAGTCGCCCTGGAGCGAGAAGATAAGATATATTCAGTCGTGGCACTAATCTGGCAAGGGCACATGCTGGACCTGCTGGGAAGAAGAGACGAGGCCATTGCTGTGTATAAGAGGGTCGTGGATATGAAGGTAAACCGCAGATTTCAGCATTCACAATATGGGATGACATACATTCCCAGCGAGTATGCAGCCAAAAGGATGAAAGAGCCTTTCCAGCGGATAGAAAATCGTACTAAATAATAATATATCGGAAATTAAAAACTGTTTTTTAATAAACAGCCCCCTCACCTTTTTCAAAATCCATCAATTTGCGTTGACATCACATATCCCCCGTGTTATATGTTTTTAGGAATGACCTGGTGCAATTATGGTAAAATTTTTAGGACTATGAGAAAAGTAAAGCACTCTTTATAGGAGGAGAAAATGGACAGGAAGAAAGTCTTAATATGCGTGGCAACTTTTTTGTTGATAGCCGCCGGCGTATCCCTTGCCCAAGAAGAGGGGAGGGTAGTTACCATTGGAGATATTAAGGCTCTCCCGGGACAGACAGTATCGGGCTTCCTTAAGGTTGCCGGAGGCAAGTTTCCTGATGCTAAAATCCCGATTTCCATTATTAACGGCAGTCAATCGGGACCGGTGCTGGCGCTCATCGCTGGCGTTCATCCGTATGAATACCCACCCATTGAAGCCTTGATAAGGGTAAGAGCCCAACTTGACCCCCAAAAATTAAAGGGCACCGTGCTGCTGGTGCACATCGCCAATCTGCAGGCTTTTCAGAAGAGAATCATCTATTATAATCCCTACGATTGGCTGAATTTAAACCGTGTCTTTCCCGGCGACCCCGAGGGCAGCATTTCCCTGCGCATTGCCCATACCATCACCAAGGAAATCATTACCCGATGCGATTACCTCATTGACCTTCACTGCGGAGACGGCAATGAGGCGCTGATTCCCTATTCTTACTGGTCAAAGGGAGGGAACTCCGAGGTAGACGCGGCTTCAAAGAAATTGGTCGAAGCCTTTGGCATTTACCCTATTATTGAAAGCCCGCGCCCGCAGGACCCTGAAGCGACTGTGTATGTTGACAATACCGCCATCCAGATGGGCAAGCCGGCTTTTACCACCGAGTCGGGGCAGCTGGGGATCTTGGACGAAGAGTCCGTGCAGCTTCTCTTAAGAGGCATTGATAATGTCCTGAAATATTTAAACATGATCGAAGGCAAGGTGAAGGATTTCGGGCAACCGGCTTACATCAAAAAATTTGAGGTGATTCGGTCTAATCATGATGGACTCTTTTACCCGTTGATTAAAAGAGGCTATTTTGTGCAGAAAGGTCAGCCCATCGGCTATATAACCGACTATTTTGGAAAAAAGCTGGAGACGATTCTCTCCCCCTTCACCGGACAGATTCTCTATATCATCGCCACCCCTCCTGCCAATAAAGGGGAGCCATTGGTGGAAGTGGGGGAGTATTAATCCAAGATAACCTTAACAAGGTATCCTGCACATACGAGCTCTGCTTTTCCGCTGCTCGAGCGGGGCTTATTTTATATGGATTCGAGGTAATCTTAATCCTTACTTACGGCGGTAAATACACGAAAAGAATAGCTGGACGGATGGAGATGACCTTGCAGAAAAATCTTGACTTTGCTGTTTCCTCTTACCTATAATATGAAAGCGTTATGGGGCTTGATGTAAATGAGAATCACCTTAACTGACAGATCAAGAATAGTTTCTTAAGGAGGCAAAAAATGAGGTTCAAACTGTTAGCTGCCGTTACACTCTTTATCTTCTCGCTTCCTATTTTTCTGCTTGGGCAAGACAAGGCGTTCGTATCCTATAAGGTTGATGGTAAAGAATTTTACTTTACCGAGGGGATATTGGAATATCACCCTGATGAGGGATGGGGGAGTCTGAAAGGGCTCAAAATAGAAAAATTAGACCTGGGAGAGTACCATTTTCCCCGGTATGGTGAGATTGAAATCGGTATCTGGGTGGATATCTCACCAGATGAGAATACCCTAGTGGGAAAGCACCAGGCTAAATTATCCGATGAGATGCCGGTGAGCATCACCTGGTACGAGTGGATAGATAAGGAAAAAGGCGAATTCAAGGAATTTTACATCCACCAGGACGAAACTGGGGAGAGTGACAGCATATTTACCCTGGAAATTGAGAACTTCGGACCGCCAGGCTCTATAATCACAGGCACCTTCAGTGGGAAACTGGTCGATGACGAAGGCATAGTTTACCAGATCACCGAAGGAAAATTTGCGGTCAAGCGAACCGATGTGGATTAGCACAAGCCCAAGAATTACCATCCTCCACTAACAATGTTTTTACATCATAGATGAGCGCTGCTCCCGAATTGCATTCAGAGCGGAGGATGCAGTAATCA
>JAOUOQ010000303.1 GCA_029880275.1 Candidatus Aminicenantota bacterium
TCGACCTTAACGAGGAGATAGCCGAGCTCATCGGTCGCGGCGCAGGCACCTACCTCCGGCGCAAGGGGCTGAAGCGGATGGTGGTGGGCAGAGATAACCGCCTCTCTTCGGAATCTTACAGCCAGGCGGTAATCAGGGGATTGCTCTCCACCGGCTGCTCGGTAACCGATTTGGGTGTAGTGCCCACCCCGGTCTTCTACTTCTCCATCTATCATCTGAAGAAGGAGGGGGGGATAATGGTCACCGGGAGCCACAACCCGCCGGAGTTCAACGGCTTTAAAATCGCCCAGGAGACCAGCACCCTCTACGGCGAGAAGATTCAGGATATTCGGCGGATAATTGAGGAGGGGAAGTTCAGCACAGGAGCGGGAAAGGTTGACCGCTATTATATCATTGATGACTACATCGCCTTGCTGAAATCGAAGCTCAAGCTTGAGCGCCCCATAAAGGTGGTGGTCGATGCCGGCAATGGGACCGCGGGGCTGGTAGCCCCTTACCTCCTGCGGGGGCTGGGCTGCGAGGTGAAGGAGCTTTACTGCCAGCCCGATGGGAATTTCCCCCATCATTTCCCCGACCCCACCGTTCCCGAGTACCTCACTGACCTTATTAACACCGTCACCACCCTCGGCTACGACCTGGGCTGCGGCTACGATGGTGATGCCGACCGCCTCGGTGTGATAGATGAGAAGGGAAGCATAATCTGGGGAGACCAGCTACTGGTGATATTCTCCCGCGACCTCCTCTCCCGCCAGCCGGGCGCCAAGATTTTGTTCGAGGTTAAGTGCTCCCAGACCCTGGTGGACGACATTAAGAAGCATGGGGGTCAGCCGGTGATGTGGAAGACCGGTCATTCTTTGATCAAAAAGAAGATGAGGGAGGATGGCATACCACTAGCGGGGGAGATGAGCGGTCATCTCTTCTTCGCCGACGAATACTACGGCTATGACGATGCCATCTACGCCTCCTGCAGGTTGATACAGATTCTCTCCCGCACCAAGCGAAGCATGTCGGAGCTTCTGGCAGACCTCCCCCGCACTTACTCCACTCCCGAAATTCGCCGGGAGTGCCCCGAGGAGGTCAAGTTCAAGCTGGTGGAGCGGATGAGGGAATACTTCTCCCAGCGCTACCAAACCATCGATGTGGACGGGGTGCGGGTGGTCTTTGACGATGGGTGGGGTCTGGTGCGATCCTCCAACACCCAGCCAATCATTGTGATGCGGTTTGAAGCCTCCACCCCAGAGGGTCTGAAACGCATCCAGCAGTTGATAGAGGGAAAATTAGCTGAATTCTATTCCCAGATGAAGTAAGATTAAGAAGCATTTTTCCTGAATAGAATTTTAATGGTTGTAATATCTGTAAATAATATTTAAAATTCAATTACTCTTTTATAGCAAATTTTAAATTCTATCTGGTGTGGGAAGGGGGTGGTAATGGCTCATATAATTAATGGGGTTCTTTAACTGTAAACCGATTGAATAAAGGAGTAAGGGGAAATGAATGTAAGGACTATTTTTCTGAGCATATTTTTTCCTATTTTGTGTAGCTTGGTATTACTTCTTATGATGAATGTGGAGGTCGGCTATGGCCAGCGGGTGGTGGATACGGTCAACTTCCGTCCCGGCAGCCTGGCAGGTAATGTGGGATTTCCCGCAGGGATGGTCTACGACCGGGGGCTTAACCGTCTGTTTCTCTCAGGCGGTTCTTGCAATAGCCTCTCCATAGTGGAGTGTGCTACCGGTGTGGTTGACAATCTCCCCTGCGGCGAATTCTTTAGCGATCTCGCCATCAACGAGACCACCCACCGGGTCTATATACTCAATCGGCTTCCCCAATATACCAGTATTGTCGATACCCAGGTGGTAGTGGTGGATGGAGTGAATAAAAAGGTGTTGGCTACCATATCCATTGGGGGTGATATAGGACATCTCGCCGGTCAGAGGTTTTCCAGACAATTAGCGGTAAATGAAGCCACCAACACCATCTATGTGACCGATTATCTTGAAGACCGCCTGGTGGTCATCGATGGCATCAGCCATGCGGTCAGCGAAATCCCGGTAGGACCCTCGCCGGTTCAGATTGCCGTAAATGAAAAAACCAACAAGATTTTCGTGGTGGATGAGGAGGAGGATGTCCTCTATTTCATTGACGGCACCAGCCAGACCATGCTCGCCAGGCTCAACCTCCCTTACCGGGGTGTAGGTTATTCTCGCCTGATGGTCAATGAGAGGCTCAACCGGGTTTACATGGTTCAGAGAGACAATAATGTCCTTATCTCCATTGATGCTGCCGGTTACTCCATCTATCGCATAATAACCTTGACCGCTGGCCCCACCGGTGAGATAGCCATTAATGAGACCAGTGGAAAAATCTACCTTCCCCTGTGGGATGCAACCATAGATGTGGTCAGAGATAGGAAGTCCAATGTCACCAATATAGCTACCAGCATAACAGACTCCGCAGTAAACGGTATCGCCATTGATGAGTCAAGGAATCTGATTTACGCCACGCAGTACCTCTGGCCCATGCA
>JAOUOQ010000304.1 GCA_029880275.1 Candidatus Aminicenantota bacterium
GTAGATGATGTGGATAAAATAAACAGCAGCTATTACCTTATGAGTTTCACCATCACTGAAGAACTCAGGAAGAAGAAGTCGCTTACCATACAGATAGAATGTAAAAGAAAGGGGGTAAGACTGCGCTACAGCAATAAACACTATGCACCGGATGAGCTTGAGGAGAAGAGATTTGAGGAGACTTATAAAAAAGTCAGCCTCTATAAATGCCTTCTTTCAGATGTGAGCCAGCCTGCTCTGAAGATTTACGGTCAGTGGATTCCTCTTCCCGGCGATGAGCAGCAGCTCCATTTGGGAGCCCTCGATTTCTATCTCCCGACTGAGCTTTTTCAGTCACTGCCCATATCGTATCAGCTGGGATGTTCTTATGCCAATCCTGAGGAGAAGGGGATTATTTTTCAAGGTCAACTAATGTTCTCCCCTACTAAGAAAGATAAGTTATCAGCTTCGCATGGTTATGTGGTCAGATTGCTTACCAGGCTACCTGAAGGGAAGAAAACTCTCAGGCTGGCGGCTATGGATGATAAAACCGGCGAATATGGAAGATACGATATTGATATTAGCAAATACCCCAAAAGGTCAGATTTCAGCAACATACTGTTGGGAAGGCTTTTAGAAGAGGGGATGTTTTCCGAATGCCGAGACTATTCCGAATCACAAGCTAACCTGGAAAGAGAGCTCTATGATCTGCTTTCTATTGACAATAGCATAATTATTCCCTCAATAAATAACACATTTCGTCGTAGAGGGCAGGTCGTCTTTTGCCTTATCCGAAAAATCCCACCCAAGCAATCCAAAAAATATGAAAAGGTCACTGCCTCTCTTTCCCCTGTTGAAAAAGGCGAAGCTATTACATTACCCGTTTTTCGCAAAAAAGTGGGTAAAAACTATCGTCAATATTATGGTATAATCAACACCGCCAATATGAAGAGAGGAATATATCGGCTCACGGTTGATGTGAGGAAGTGGGACAATTCACCTGTGGCAGAAATGGCAGCTGACCTGGAAATAGTAAAATAAAATTCAAATGAGCCCAAAATTGCATCTTAGGAAAAATTTTATGAACACATTTACCTTACAGGAGGTTAAATGATGAGACGAACGGTCATTTTTTTATCTTTGCTGTTGATCATCGCTTCCATCAGCTTAGCTGATGAAAAGCGACCCATTACCTTCAACGACCTAATTAGCATGGGACGGCTGGGCGACCCCCAGGTCTCCCCCGATGGTAAGCTAATTGCCTATGTGGTGACCTACTACGACCTCAAGACCAACAGCTCCAACAGCGACATCTGGCTGATGCCCATTGCCGGAGGGGAACCGCGGAAGCTTACCAACAGCCCCCGGGGTGACTCCCAGCCCCGCTGGTCACCCGATGGGAGCCAGATTGCTTTCACCTCCACTCGCACCGGTCGCCCTCAGGTCTGGCTTATCCGATTGGAAGGGGGCGAAGCCCGACAACTGACCGACCTCTCCACCGGTGCCTCCGGTGCAATCTGGTCGCCCGATGGGAAGTGGCTTCTTTTTGCATCGCGGGTATATCCCGACTGCCCCGACGATGAGTGCAACAAAAAGCGTGAGCAGGAAAAAGCCGACAGTAAGGTGAAAGCCCGCATCATAGACCAACTCCTCTACCGTCACTGGGATAGCTGGACCGACGAAAAGCGCGACCATCTCTTCCTGATACCCGCCAGCGGTGGGGAGCCTAAAGACCTTACCCCAGGCGATTACGATGTCCCCCCCATTGCGCTGGGCAGCGCTCAGGACTACGCCTTCTCACCCGATGGGAAGGAAATCTGCTTTGTGATGAATACCGATGAGGTGGTCACCCTGAGCACCAACAACGACCTGTTTACCATCCCTGTGACCGGTGGAGAGCCCCAGCGAATTACCACCAGAGAAGCCAACGACAATCAGCCGGTCTATTCCCCCGATGGGAAGTATATCGCTTATCTGGCTATGGCGCGTCCCAAATTTGAAGCCGACCGTTACCGCCTGATTCTTTACGAGAGAGCTACTACAAGGCATATCAACCTTACCGAAGACCTCGACCGCTCCGTTGACACCATTGTATGGTCTCCCGACAGCTCCTCTCTCTATTTCACCTGCGGGGATGAAGCCTACATCTCCATCTATACCGTGTCAGTGAAGGGAGGCGGGGTGCGGAAGCTGATAGGGGAAAGCTACAATGGGGATTTGAGGGTTACCCCCGATGGGAAGGGGCTGGTTTTCAGCCGGCAGAGTATCCGCCATCCCACGGATATCTATTACGCCGATACTGAGGGGAAGATGCTCAAGCAGCTCACCAATATCAATGGCTCCCTGCTGGAGGAACTGGAGATGAATCCCCTGGAGACATTCTGGTTCAAGAGTTACGACGGGTTAAAAGTTCAAGGGCTGATGGTCAAGCCCCCCGGCTTCGATGCTACCAAGAAATACCCTCTGATGTTCCTCATCCACGGGGGACCGCAGAGTGCCTGGGGAGATGACTTTCACTATCGCTGGAACGC
>JAOUOQ010000305.1 GCA_029880275.1 Candidatus Aminicenantota bacterium
CTCTATTGTCAACAAAAAAGTTAATTATACTTTGTCTATGTCAATATATGTTGTCTGATATTTTCTATGTTCCCTGAGAGACAAGACAGCTTTCCCTCCTTCACGGCTCCTCAGATAGGCTTTGGTTTCACATTTTCAGGAAAAAAGAAGGGCAATTGCTGACGGTCTTATGCTTCAAGCGTGATAACCTTCTTATGGAAACATTGCCAAAAAGTAAGCTTCCATTAAGCAGCCATAACTCCGTTTAGAAGCTGCTGCTTTACGATACTAAAAAGTACTCGCCTTAGTAGTTGCTTCTGCCTAAGTGCACCTCACCCTGGGCGTTTACCGGACCGAAGGCCTTGAAGCTGCGGATGAAGGTCCCATCAGCCTTGAACACCTTGACCCCGGAATTCCCCCCCCTACCATGAGCGCAGATTAACTCATCAATACCATCGTTATCTATATCAGCTGCAGCTATCTGTACCTCACCGTTGGGGTTACCGCTAAAGCCAAAGGCGGTAAACTCCCCGATTGAGGTGCCGTCCTTGTCAAACAGCCTGACTTTGTTTCCTCCGTCATAACCGGTGGCGGCGGCTATCTCAAGGTCAGCGTCGGCATCAAAGCTCCCCACCGCCAGATGGACCTCTCCCCCAGGATTTTCTGTGGAATCGAATGCCTGGAAGGAGCGGATGATGCTTCCATCATAGCTGAATATCTTCACCCAGGAGCTGCCGCCCTCGCCCATGCCGGCGATTATCTCGTCAATCCCGTCGGCGTTCTCCAGGTCACCTGCTGCCAGATGAACCTCTCCCTGAGCATTGTCGGCACCAAAGGCTTTGAAGATTCTGATGAAGGTGCCATCGACTTCGAAGAGCTTGACCCACGATTTCCCCCCCTCACCCTGGGATGCGGCTATCTCCTTATCATTCAGGTCATCGTCAAAGCTGCCTATGGCCAGATGAACCTCACCACCGCTGTTGACCGCTCCGAAGGCTTTAAAGCTATGGATGAGGGAGCCATCCACCTCAAAGAGCTTGACCCGGGACTCCCCCCCCTCACCATGCCCGGCAGCAATCTCATCCAGGCTGTCGGCATCCATATCACCAACCGCAAGATGGACCTCACCCAGCGAGTTCACCGCTCCGAAGGCTTTAAAAGTGCTTAAGCTATTTGTCAGCAGGCTAAACTCCTTGATCCAGCTCTTGCCGCTCAGACCGTGAGCGGTGATAAAGGCACCACCACCCGCAATGAGATAGCTCTCCCCGGCCCAAGCTCGTGGAGGGTCACCGGGATTAGCATAATGTGCCCCTATGATAACATCATCATATCCATCGCCGTTCACATCCCCGCTGGCCACCGCATAGCCAGAATAATCAGCAACATCATCACCGCAGACGGTGATGTCGGCTGAGTCTGTGCTCAGGTCAATGGTGACCGGGGAAGATAGGCTGAAGCCGAAGATGACATAGGTCTTCCCGACATCAGAGCGTGGAGGGTCACCGAAGTGAGCATAATGGGCGCCGATGATTATATCGTCATATCCATCACCGTTTACATCACCGCTGGCTATCACCCAGCTAAAAGAATCAACCTCAGCAGCCCCGAAGACGGTGATATCGGCTGACTCTTTGCTCAGGTCGATAATTAAGGGTATTGAGAAAATCTTGCCAAAGATGACATAGGTCTTCCCCGCCCGGCTTCCACCATAGAGGGAAGGTGCTCCGATGATGATGTCATCATATCCATCACCGTTGACATCCCCGCTGGCTATCGCCCAGCCAGAATAATCACTCTCCGCAGCTCCGCAGACGGTGATATCGGCTGACTCTGTGCTCAGGTCGATAGTTAAGGGTATTGAGAAAATCTTGCCAAAGATGACATAGGTCTTCCCGACATCATCACGTGGAGGGTCACCGAAGTGAGCATAATGGGCGCCGATGATTATATCGTCATATCCATCACTGTTTACATCACCGCTGGCAATTGCATGGCCAGACGAATCAACAGAAGCAGCCCCGCAGACGGTAATGTCGGCTGGTGTGGTGCTCAGGTCAATAGTTACGGGAGAAGATGGGCTGGAGCCGAAGATGACATAGGTCTCCCCGGCATTAGTGCGTCCACCGGGGTCAGCCCCATAGGCACCAATGATTACATCACAGTACCCATCACCGTTTACATCACCGCTGGCCACCGCCCAGCCTGAATGATCTGAAGTCTTATCCCCTAAGATGGTGATGTCGGCTGGAGTGCTGCTCAAATCTATGGTATAAGGCGGTGATGAGAAACTGTCGCCAAAGATAACATAGGTCTCCCCGGCCTCAGTACGTACAGGATCACCGGTGTCAGCCAAAGAGGCGCCTATGATGATATCATCGAAGCCATCCCCATTTATGTCCCCGCTGGCCACCGCCCAGCCTGAATGATCTGAAGCCTTATCCCCTAAGATGGTGATGTCTGCAGATTGAGTGCTTAGATCAAAGGTTGAAGGCCGTGAGATGGAGCCAAATATCACATAGGTCTCCC
>JAOUOQ010000307.1 GCA_029880275.1 Candidatus Aminicenantota bacterium
GGTGATATTCACCGGTCTCTCTCCGGTGGCCGGGACAAGGTAGATGTCCAATATATCGCCCCCTTTTTCATTCCAGTAGAAAGCCACCATGCTCCCATCAGGAGACCACTGGGCACCCGATGGCTGTGTTCCATATATGGGAGGCTTGCTAAACAGCTTCTCCAGCGAGAGCCTGGGTGGTTGATCTGTGGTAGCCTCTTCTCCGCGGGCGGAGATAGCCATGGGAAATATCAGGAGAAAAGCAATAAGTCCTACGAACAATTTTCTGTTCATTGCGCTTCCTTTTATCACCTTAGTCTCCTTTCATCTAACTGGTAATTTTTATGATTATGATAAAGTTTTATTTATTTCCCTCTTCTCCTTTGGGAGTTACCGGTCGGGGTCGGAAGAGGGTCAGGACTACTCTGTTGCCCGATTCTTCCTCCCAACGATGGATGGAGAACTCCGACTCATAGAGCAGCCTTATATGGGCGCGCAGATATGCAAGCCCCATGTTGATCTCCTTGAGAAGCCACTCACCCTGCGCAGTCTCGTCCATGGCTTCGTTTGTTCCGCTGATGACCGTGGTGTCGGTGCGGAAGCTCGGCTTGGCAATGGATGTTGAGCGTCGGCTGGAGTAGAGCGGGGTCTCTTTGTGGATTTCAAGGTAGAACAGATGAGGCTGCCACCGAACAGCCCAGCGCTGGTATCGCTGATAGAGCCTTTTATTAATCTCTTGTATCTGAGAGTCTTGACCAAGCTCCTCGGCAATGTAATCTTTTATCCCATTTAGAGCTGCTTTGTGGAGAGGGTAGAGGGGATGTTCCAGCCCACTAATCATCGCGTACCAGCCGCGGGGGATCCAGTAGGAGCGAAACAGCGGCGGGGAATAGCCGGCAAACTGCTGCACCCATTCGTGGGAGGGGTAGCCGTGCAGGTTGAGATATATATCGGGGAGCCATTGACGGTAGAGCATGTTGCGAACCCTCGCTTCGGGGAGGATGGGTTCGGGCTTATCAGCCAGGGAGCCCACATCTACCCCGAGGGAGCTGTATCTCCCGGCATGGAGGCTGTGGTGCGGAGTAAGCTTCTGCATCTGGTACGCCAGAGCTGCGCCGTCGGGATTTTCCACCGGATGGAGGACGAAGTTGACTCTATTAAGATATTTTTTATAAGCTGGGTCGGCTGCCAGAAGCTCTGCCATCCGGAGTATGTAGCTGGTGGATGAGATTTCGTTGGCGTGCTGCCGACCGGTGATGAGTATGGTGGGCTTGTAAGTGCTCATCTTTGCCTGAGAGGTGAGCTCAGCTCCGCTGGGGAGGATTACCTCCAGCACCGGTATGGGTCGCCCCTGGTAGGACTTGCCCGCCTGGTAGGTGATAATTTCGGGAAAAGTGCCCAGCTTTGCCGCAATCAGGTCGCTCTCTTCGGGGCTCAGAACTTTGTTGAGGGGGACGATTGGCTCCCCGCGGTAGCTCCAGCCGGCTAACTTATCAATGACTTCCGGCTGGTAGCCGGTGCTCTTCACCCAGAGCACTGCCTGAGAAGATGGGGAGCTGAGATAGAGCCCCAGCTCGTCCAGCTGAGGATAGGAAAGGGCTTCTTTTAATATCCCTCTTTTGTGAAGTTCTGTGAGCCTTTCTATGAGGTCGACCGAGCGGGACATCTCCTCGTCCTTCTCCAGTCTCAGGCTGACTCCCAGCTTGTTGACTCCCTCCTTTCCCGCCTGCACTACTTCAAGGAAGGCACTGGGGCGGGGAGGCTTTATACCGGTAAGCTCTCTGGTTTCCTGATGGGGGTCACGCCCCACCTCCTGCCACTCAACTATCACCTTGGGCTTGGCAGATAAATACCCCACATAGCTAAAGTCGACTACCCCGGGCTTTCCAGGCTGACTGGGATGAACGAGGGGGATTATGTTGCCGGGAGCCGATTCTCGCCCGGGCTGGGGGTAGCCAGTGGCTTCTTCTACCATGCCGCGGAAATATTCCAGGGTATCAAAATATATCTCATCGTGGATAGCTTCCAGGGAGGATATGTGCTCTTCGTCGATTCCCAGCAAGTAATCAGGCTCGCTCATTGTCAGCTCAATGGTCAGACTCTTGAAGAAGGGCTGCTTCTCCAGGGTTGGCTTTTTGCCGGTGGTATTCATGATGTGCTGATGAACCTCCGGCAGCACCTCACTTTGGTAATAATCCCAGAAGCGCTCCATATCGGTGGGTATGCGGCAGTTGACGGTTGGCTTTCCATTGATTTTGGCTTCCAGCCAGCCAGTAGCAACTTGTACTTTACCCCAGTGGGCGAATTTGTCAAGGAAGGGTCGCTCTATGACCCTGGGTGAGAAGTTCCCCTGGAAGACCGTCTTGCCTGCCTTATCAGTGACGGTTACCTCATAGATGGGCTCTTGTGTGTCCTTGAGCTCGAAAACGGTATCCTCCGGTCGGAGCCCCAGCTCCTGGGCGAAGACCTCGTCTATGGGGTAGAGCTCCTGCAGCCAGCGGGTGGGTTCCTGATA
>JAOUOQ010000306.1 GCA_029880275.1 Candidatus Aminicenantota bacterium
TAGCTCCAGCGTAAAGGTGCACTTATAAAATCTTAATCCTGCCCTCGATAAAATATACCTTTCAATTACTAATACTTAGGAAGGAAAAAATTATAAGGAGGAAACCGATGGAGCTGCTAAAAAGGTTGTGCAGCACTCCAGTGTTTCAGGGAGGAAAGAGAGAATCAGAGAATTGATAATTAAGGAGATGACCCCATTAGTGGATAAGCTGGAGGTAGATACTCTGGGAAATATAATCGGTCTCAAAAAAATAACTCTGAGGTACCGCCTTCAGACGGATTGAATTTTTTCTTGACAGCTCATTTTAGCAGGTGTAAAGTTAAAAGATGCCAAATAGGGGTAGATATATTTATATATGGAATTAAACTTTCACTAAAGAGATGGACATATGAGAAGTGTCAAGTTGCCGGAAGCTCTGAGGCTTATTACACGGGGGACAGTTAATTTTATCATTGGTAAGCCCCTGGCAGTATCTTACGAGGTGACCCATTCCTGCACCGGAGGGTGCAAGCACTGCGATAAGGGAGGGATCAAAAAGGAGGCTAACCTGATGCAGCCAGAGGATTATCGGCGCTACCAATCGACCTTAAAACCGATGGTAGTGCAGATGTCCGGTGGGGAACCCCTCCTGCGGAAGGATATATTTGAGATTGCTCGCGCCATTAAGAAGCCTAACGGCTTGCCCTACCTCATTCTGGTTACCAATGCGAAGCTTCTCACAGTGGAGAAGTATCAAGCAATGCGGGAGGTTGGAGTGAACCAGTTTTCCATATCGTTAGATTTTCCCAATTCGTTGCACGATGATTTCCGCGGCTCCCCTGGGCTGTATTCCCATTTGGAATCCCTTGTCCCTGAATTAGCCTCCCTGGGGAACGATGACATTGTGCTGAACACCGCGATAACCCGTGATAACCTCCCCTATATATTAGATAATTACAAAAAAGCCTGCCAGTGGGGTGTGGATATATCTTACAGTGCTTATACCCATTTGAGGACCGGGAGTATGGAACATTTCATCTCTTTCCCGGAAGAGCTGGAGGAGTTGAGGTCTTCCATTGCCGAGCTCATCAGGCTCAAGAACAATGGGCGGGTACTAAACTACCAGTGGACCCTGTGGGGCACTTATCAGTATTTCAAAAATGGTACCATCCCGGGATGTAAGGCAGGGAGGAGGTTCCTGGTAGTGACACCGGATGGGCAGATTCAGCCCTGCTCTATGCATAAAAAAACCTATCCCACTCGCAAGGAGATGCTCCAGGCATTCCTGCCCACCAATACCTGTGGTGAGTGTTATGTCGCTATCAGAGCCTACCTCAACCAGTCCTTCTGGAGATTGCTGTGGGATAACATCTCCTCCCTTGTCCTCTCCAGGGGAAAAGACGAAAAGCCTCCCTGTTAAAAGGTATCCTTTTATTTGTTCTCATAATAAGTTTCTCCTTCCGGGGTAAAGGGCAAGACAGGCATACGAAGCGAAAAACCCTCCTGCTGTGAAATCTTATAAGAAGGAGGCGGTATCTATTTATTTGGCAGATAGTAGAGATAACATAAGACTTTCATTTCCACCTTGAACTTTCCTCTAAGCTTTTCCTATAACTTCTGGCGTAATTATCTTATAATGGTAATATTATTAGTAAGTAGAGTAAAAAATCACTATAAAAGGAGGGTTTTTCAATGAATATATCCTTAGAGCCTCTTTACAACTGGCTTCTGACTCACGGGCTGAGGATAGCCCTCATTCTGGTTGCCTGGGTGGTTGTGGTTAAGATTTCCAAGAAGCTCATCACTAAATTTGTAAATAAGCTGTCCGAGGGACAGGAAGAGGAGCGAAAGAAGCGAATCCAGACTTTGGGCAAAATTTTTAAGAACACGATAGCGGTAGTGGCAGGGATTATTTTCGGTCTGATTATCCTTAAGGAGTTCGGGGTGGATATCGGACCGATATTAGCCGGTGCGGGCATTGTAGGTCTGGCTGTAGGATTTGGTGCTCAGACCCTGGTCAAAGATGTCCTCAGCGGGCTGTTCATACTGATGGAGAACCATTTTCGAGTGGGAGATGTCATTCAAGCAGCTGGGGTGGCTGGGCTGGTGGAGAGCATCAGCCTGCGGGTGACCACCCTGAGAGACCTGGAGGGGAAAGTTCATATCATCGCCAACGGAGAAATGGGAGTGCTAAGCAACCTTACCAAGGAATGGTCCCGAGTTGTGTTAGACATCGGGGTGGCATACAAGGAAGACCCCGATTTTGTGATGGAGGTCATCAAGGAAGTGGGTAAGGAGATGATAGAGGATAAGGAATACAAGAAGTTGATTCTGGAGCCGGTTGAGATCTTAGGAGTGGACGACTTTGCTGATTCGGCTGTGGTTATCAAGGCTATGATAAAGACCCGCCCCCTCAAGCAGTGGCAGGTGGCTCGGGAATTTCGCCGTCGGCTGAAAAAAGCCTTTGACGATAAGAATATTGAGATACCTTTCCCCCATAGAACGATTACATGGG
>JAOUOQ010000308.1 GCA_029880275.1 Candidatus Aminicenantota bacterium
TACAGAAGCTATTAGATATTGCCCTTTCCAAAGGAGGCGACTTTGCCGATATATATGTGGAGCACCGGATTTCTACCCAGCTCTCGCTAGAGGAGAATCTGATAAAGAGCCTCGACTACGGCGTCAGCCAAGGGGTTGGTATTCGGGTCATCGCAGGTGAGGAGGTTGGCTATTCTTACACCGATGACCTCGCCATGAAGAAATTGGAGGAGACCGCCCGTACTGCGGCTTACATTGCCGCTACCGGCATAAAGCCATCCATCGCCAATCTTTCCGAGCGCAGCGTGAAGAAGAACATCATAGTCGAGATCGGTATGGACAAGGTGATAGAGAAGAAGAAAGTGCTGCTCTTGCAAGCGGCCAATGAGGCTGCCCGCGCTTTTGACCCGGCGGTCAAGGAGGTAACCGTTCGCTATTCTGATGAGATAAAGAATGTGATTATCGCCAACTCCGAGGGGAGGCTGGTACACGACGAGCAGCCCCTATTCTATTTAGGGGTATCGGCATTAGCGGTGCGCAATGATGTGCGGCAGATGGGCTCGGAGAGCCTGAGCGAGCGTTCCGGATACGAAGTGTTCAAACGGGTTAGTCCTGCTGACCTGGGCAAAGAGGCAGCGCGTCAGGCAGTAGCCATGCTGGATGCCCGAGAAGCTCCCACAGGAGAGATGCCCGTCATCATCGCCAATGGGTGGGGTGGTGTGCTGATCCACGAGGCAATTGGACACGGCTTTGAGGGTGACTTCATCCGCAAAAAGACCTCCTTCTATACCGATAAGGTAGGGCAAAAAGTCGCCTCTGAGAAGGTCTCCATAGTGGACGACGGCTCTCTGCGGAACCGCCGCGGCACCCTTAATGCCGATGATGAGGGAACCATCACCCGCCGCAATATCCTGATAGAGAATGGGATATGCCAGGGATTCCTTTACGACATCTTCAACGCCGGTCTGATGAAGACCTACTCCACCGGCAACGCCAGGCGCCAATCCTTCCGTCATATCCCTATACCGCGGATGACCAACACCTTTATGCTGGCAGAGGAAGATGCGGCAGAGGATATGGCACGAGGAACTAATAGAGGGCTGCAGGTCAGAAATTTAGGAGGCGGCCAGGTAGACATCACCAGCGGAAACTTCGTCTTCCAGGTGACAGAGGCCTATATGATTGAGAGAGGGAGAACTACCTATCCGGTCAAGGGAGCGACCTTAATTGGCAACGGTCCCGAGGTTCTGACCAAAGTCGATATGGTTGGTCCTGACCTTGACTATGGACCGGGGTCATGCGGTAAGGATGGGCAAAGTGTTCCTTGCTGCGTCGGTCAGCCTACCGTGCGGATTTCCGCCATCACAGTGGGAGGAACTCAGGTTTAACAAAATGAATTCCACCGCCTTAAGGGCTCGTATAAATATGCGAGAAAAATAAGGAGGAAAGGATGGATTACCAGAAATTAGCTTCAAAGCTATTAGATAAGGCGAAAAAGGCAGGAGCCACCCAGGCGGAGGTCTACTTGCAGAGCGCAGAAGAGCTGGAGATTGAGATTAATAAAGAGAAGATGCAAAAGTTGAACCGGTCAGCGATAAAGGGGGTGGGTCTGAGGATTTATGTAGACAAGAAGATGTCCTTTGTCTATTCATCCGACTTCACCGAAAAAGAGCTGGATAAGCTGGTTGAGAAGGGAGTTGCTTTAGCCAATGAGGGGATGGAGGATAAATTCAATATCCTCCCCTCACCCTCCGGGACTCCCCCGAAGCTTGATATCTTCGACCCTGAGTTGGCAAATATCGACCTGCAAAAGAAGATTGATTACGCCCGCGAGCTGGACAGGTTAGTCTTTGAGATTGACCCCCGGGTTGCCAATACACGGGCTTCTTCTTACTACGATGGATATGGGGATCTTATCATTGCTAATACTAACGGTCTGGTGCATTCCTTGCAAGCATCTTATTGCGGTGTCGGTACCAGCCCGGTCATAGAGGATAAAGGTCTGAAGCAGGTCGCCTATTACGGAACCGCAGCTCGCTACTATAATGACATCCCCCCTGCTAAAGAGATAGCCGAGGAGGCAGTGCGCAGAGCTTCGCTGCTGATAGGAGGGGAAAAGGTGAGGACCCAGAAGGTGCCGGTGGTATTTGACTTCCAGGTGGGAGCCAGGCTATTTGGAGGAATTCTGTCCGCTGTTAACGGAGAGCGGGTCTTCCGCGGCGAGTCCTTCTTGGTGGACAAGCTGGAAGAAGGTATCGCCTCGGAATTGGTCACTATTATAGATGATGGATTGGTCCCCAAAGGGATGGGGAGTTACCCGGTTGATGATGAAGGGGTAGTGACCACCACCAAGAAGGTGGTAGACAAAGGGGTGCTGAAACTTTATCTTTACGATAGCTATACCGCCAATAAGGTGGGCACCAAATCTACCGGCAACGCCAGCCGGGGCTCCTACTCCAGCCGTCCCTCTATTGGACCCACCAACTTCTATCTGGAAAAAGGAGAC
>JAOUOQ010000309.1 GCA_029880275.1 Candidatus Aminicenantota bacterium
CCAGCAGAGAGAAGACCCTTTTGCTTTCCATTTTGCAAAGCCCTTTGTCAAGGGATAGCCTGGTTATTCCACAAAATTTGTTTCATTCTAATATGGAAATTTATATTGTGTCAACAGAAATCAAGAGAATTCCCTTCACCGGGGGGAGGGCAGCTCCCTGTCCCTTATGCGGGTCAGGTAGACACCCACCAGCACCATGGCTGCTCCCAGCAGCTGCTCCAGGGTTAGCCTCTCTGCCAGGAAAAGCCAGGCAAAGAATATGGCGGCTACTGGGACCAGATTGGAATAAACAGAGGTGCGGGTGGCACCGAGCCTGGCTACCCCGATATACCAGATGGTATACCCTATAGCGATAGCTAAGCTGAAGGAATAGACAAGTGCCAGCCAGCTTATGGGAGCGATTTTATGCCAGTCCTGCTGCCATAGCTCCCTGAAAGAAAAGGGAATAAGAAACAAAGTCCCCAGAGCCATGGACACCGCAGTCAGCCTGAGGGGGGAATAGCGTTTCAGCAACGGCTTGGCAATTACCGTATACAGCGACCAGCACACCGAACAGCCCATGATAAGGAAGTCCCCTTTATAGGATAAGCCCCTCAGCTTCCACCCACCGCTGTTGACTTTCACAATCAGATAGATGCCGAAAAAGGAGAGAAAAATTCCCACCCAGGTCCACAGCTTCACCCGCTCATAGCGGGAGAATGAACTCAGCAGGGCGACGAAAATAGGCGTGACCGCCATAATGACCGAGGCATTGGAGACCGAGGTGTGGTATATCCCGTAGATGAATAAAAGTTGATAGAGGGTATGCCCCAGCACAGCAAGACCTAAGATGGGGAGCCAATCCCTGCGGCGGAGGGGAACGCGCTTCTCGGTCACTTTGAGGAGAAAAAGGATGAACAGGGAGGCGAGGATGAAGCGGGGAAGGTTAAAGCTCATGGGATAAAAATCCCTCAGAGCTATTTTGATGGCGGGATAGTTGATCCCCCAGATGAGCACCATCATCACCAGCACTAAATCAACTCCACTGACTCTCCGCCTCATCGTCCTCCTTCCTGCTCGGTCACCTCTGTGAAAAATAAAAGTCCCTCTCCTTACCCTTCAGGCTATTCACCAAAAGAGCGAGAGGGTTAGCAGACCCTTATCCCTTTTTAGGCCTTTACCGCGGAGCTGAAGCACTCCCCATCAGTCGAAGGTCCACATCAGCCCGGTGGAGAGCTTGGTCCAGGTGCCATCACCCAGGTAGAAGCGGAGGTCAAACCGTATCTTAAAGCTCTTCCTTATGTCGTATTTTAATCCCCCACCAAGCATCACATCGGCATCTCCACCTTTTCCGCTCACTCCGGTGTACGCTATTCCGCCCAGGGCATATGGGGAGAGTTTCTCGCGTTGGACATCAAAATTGTAAAGCAGCCCCGCACTTATAATGTAAGAGTTGGGGTTGGAGAAGGCGACGCTCCCCTCCCCCTCCAGCTCCAGCCGGGAGGTGAGATTATAGCCCACTGCCGCGCCAATGTCAAATGAGCTCCCGCCATCGAATAACAGAGCCCCAAAAAGGGTGGTATTCAAGCTGCCCTGGCGTTCACTTGCCCCATATAGCCCTGTTGCCAGCACCAGCAGGAATATGGTTATCATTGCTATCCTATACATCTTCATTCTCCATCCTCCTTTTCGTTTTCTAAGAACCTAAGGTCTATTTTCAGTACCCTGCCTCATACCTGCTTTATTATACCTCATTTTTACCTTTTGTTGTAGGATAAAGACTAAAAATATAACAAGCCATAATCCTACAAAAAAATTAGACTTATGCCGATAGTTTATTGCATTCTTCACCCTATATCATTTAAATATGAAAAAAATACCCTCTAAGAGAATTTTTATAGAACCTTTTACCTGTTCGGAGCGTCTTATTTATAGAGAGCAATAAAAGTGTATTTGAGATTGGAGAAAGGGGAACTTTCTCCAATTAATTTACAATGGATATTGGCAAGCACTGAATAAAAGAGGGCGAGGATGGGAACTGCGAGCTTCTCCTTTTTTACCCTTAAAAGGATGGAAAACACTTCCCAAAAAGCCCGCCTGATTTTCCCCCCTCGCCCTCTTTATTTCTATAAAATTCCTTCCGGTGAACTGGCAGTCAGATGTGGTGATAGAT
Organism: Candidatus Aminicenantota bacterium; assembly: GCA_029880275.1. Taxonomy (GTDB): domain Bacteria; phylum Acidobacteriota; class B3-B38; order Guanabaribacteriales; family B3-B38; genus Guanabaribacterium. Next base: position 2,153 of record JAOUOQ010000309.1, read on the forward strand.
TCTTATATGAAATGTGCTTCCACTAAGCTCTTTAGTAATTGCTCTTGCCTAAGTGGACCTCGCCCTGGGCATTTACCCCGCCGAAGGCTTTGAAGCTGCGAAGGACGGTCCCATCAGCCTTGAACACTTTGACCATGGAACTGCCCCCCTCACCATGACCGCAGATTAGCTCATCAATGCCGTCGTTATCTATATCAGCCGCAATTATCTGCACATCACCGTTGGTGTTTCCACCAAATCCAAAGGCTAAGAATTGCTTGATTAAGGTGCCATCCTTTTCAAACAGCCGGACCTTGTTTCCTCCGTTGTAACCAGTGGATGCGGCTATCCC
>JAOUOQ010000056.1 GCA_029880275.1 Candidatus Aminicenantota bacterium
CGGTGATTATCTCATCTTCACCATCCCCATCAAAATCAGCCGCCGCCAGATAGACCTCACCCTGGGTATTGGCCGCTCCATAGGCCTTGAAGCTCGTCAGCATCGTACCATTGGTCTTGAAGACCTTCACATGGGAGATCCCGTCTATTCCGGTAGCCACGGCAATCTCCATGTCGCCGGGGTCGTCATCAAAGTCCCCCACCGCCAGGTGCACCTGCCCCCCGGAGTTAGAAGCCCCGAAACACTTGAAGGAGTTGTTAAATGTGCTGTCGTAGTTGAATATCTTTATCCACGACTTCCCCCCGGAGCCTTGAGCCACGACCATCTCGGGGTTGCCATCGTTGTTCAGGTCTCCCACCCTCACATCTATCTCCCCGTTGGGATTGGCTACACCGAAGGCTTTGACGAACTGGTAGCGGCGGTGCTCATAAGGGACGAAGACTTTATACCACGATTTCCCCCCGTAGCCCATGCCGGTAACAATGGCCGACTGATAGGCGACCCCTCTGCCAAAGATGTCATAACCGGAGGTGCTATCGTGGCGGTTGTCCTCCCAAACCAGGAAGAAGTTATAGTAACGGCTGCCCCAGGCTAAGTGTGGGAAGACCTCGTTAACGCCATGCTGGCTGGAAAGCTTGACATTGATGCCCTCCAGGGTGCCGTCGCTGTTAACCAGCTGACCGTAGATGTCTGCTGAGACGCCGGGGTCGTTTCTCTGGTCACCCCAGGCGACCAGATACCTATTGTAAGTGGGGGAGTAACAGACCGTCGGAACTTGCTGGTTTTCAATTAATGTGCAGATAGAAATCTCGCTCCCCACTTTAACAGGGCTATCGTCACTGCTCATACGCTGCCCATAGATGTCCCAATGGGAACCGCTACGGTAGTCCTCCCAGACGACCAGGAAATTGTTATCAGTGGTGTTGGCAGCCACCTCCGGGCGGTACTGGCTTTCGGAGGTATGAACTACCCAGCTGCCAGTACTTGTCAAGGGAAGACCATTCTTATCCACTCGCTTGCAGACTATGTCACACTGTGTATTTGTGGAGTCCAGGTAATCTTCCCAGGTCACCAGGTAGCCGTTGATCAAAGGAAGGTAAGCGATAGCGGGACTTTTTTGATCCGCAGAATAGCCCGACAATGCATTAGAAGAGCCGGTTGGAGTCCCATTGCCAGCCACAAGGCGGGAATAAACCTCCCAATCGTTGGTTGCATAGTTTATATCGTCCTCCCAGACCACGCAGAAGTTTTTGTCGGTGCGGTTGTAAGCCACCCTGGGACACTTCTGGTTACTCCCGATATAAGGTGCAACACCTTTTTGAGACCATACGGTACCATCTCTGTCGACCGCCTTACACACTATATCCCAATCGCCTGGACTTGGTTCGGAATAGAATTCTTGCCATACCACCAGCCAGTATTTGTAATAGATGTTGTAGGCTACATCTGGGTATCTGCTGTCATTTCTGACTGCCTGGATTTGGATATTGGAGCCCAATAGCCTCCCATTGGCATCCACTCTCTGACCGTAGATGTGGTATTTGACACCGCCACGTAAATCCTCCCACACGACCAAGTAGTTGTTATTTTCGGAGTTATATGCGACCCTGGGCTCCTGCTGAAAATTGGCAGCCACCGCGATAGCAGTATAGCTGCTCACCAGGGGGTCGATGAGCACCGGATACGATGCCCCCCGCAACCACTCCCCCCTGACCACCAGGCACAGCTCATCCCCTTCAATATATATAGGGAGGTTGTTGAGACACTCCCCTTGGGCATCCTCCACTCTGGCTGCTCCGTAGGTGATGACGGTTCTCCCCCGGGACTGGAACTCTATCCCCTTTGTGCTGTCGCTGGTATTGGGCAGCAGGTCGGTGGTGATTTTCCCCCGGACGATGAGGTCCCCCTCCATCTTCAGGGGTTTCTGCAGCAGGAACTGCTGTTCTATGCCCTTTTCGGTGGCAAGGTATCTCTCGGTGATGCCCTCTCCCCGGTAGTAGGAGATGCGGTTCTCTGAGGAGGTGGGAGGCGGTGAGCTCTCCCCTTGCTGGTATAGCGGCCTGCTGCCCGAGCTTATGGAGCTGAGACGGTAGGAGAAGCTCAACTCAGGCTTCAGCTCGCCATCTATTTTAGGGGTAAACACCCATCCTTGAGGGGTGAACAATGCCCGATGAGCAGGGGAATCCACCTGCAGGCTGTCGGCTGATAAGGGAATGGGAATATGGGAGGCTCGCTCCACCACATCTTGAAGGTCGAAGGGAAGAGTGCCATCAGGTGCAAGAGCTGTGGATTCCCGGCTCTGCATTACCGCCTGGGGACTGCTGGTGTTCGCCACCAGTAAGGGAAAAATTAAAACGAGAAGAAGAGCTATTGTAAAGAAAAACAAACAATGCCTCTTGTCTTGTTTCATTATTACCTCCTTTTTATAAGACAGGATTAATACTTAAGAAAAATCTTTAAAAAATTCTCACCTCCTTTTAAGTTTATCTTTTTTTTATAATACTATTAAACTTAATGGGTGTCAATATTTCAACACTAAATTATATTGCCTCAATTATAAAATGATGTGGTATTAGATTAAGAATTATGACACATTTTTATATGTCTTTAAATAAATATATTGAATATATTTATTTCAAGGGTTTAGTTTTGTTTGTTATTCAATTTTAAAGCTAAGAAATATATTTACATTTTCGAGCATAATGAATTTTTTATTAAAGGACTTACTTTAAAATAAACTATATCTTGTAATTTTTTAAATTCACCTGTGGAAAGAGAGGTACGCGATATAAAAATAATCTGAAATAAACCAAAAGATATTACATTGAGCAATAAGCTTTTATCATTAACTATATGCTTCTTTATTTATCAGTAATCAATAAGAAGTTAAAGCAGAAAATAGCAATGCTGCCAAATAAATACATAATCCAGTTAATAATGCAAAGTTAAATCCTGAACTTATCGCCAGTATTACGGCAACAATAGAGCCTAATACGGAGGTTGAGCCATTTATCCCCCACACCCAGGGTATCATTTTATTCGCTTTTTTATCGATTATCTTAATACCCACCGGAAAGGGCATTCCCATCAATAGCCCGAGCGGCATTAATAAAATAACTGCCAGGGAGATACGACTGAAAAGGTTAACCCCTAACAAAGAGTGGAACAAGGGGGTTAGCAAATAAATATATATGAAGAGTAGCAAAGCAATGCCGATAATTATGATGATGAGATACTTTTTGAGCTTTTGTAGATTGAAAGAGTTAGTTATTCTACTGCCAATCCCGCAGAAAACTAATAATGAAAAGAGGATAACGGTAGTTGAATATATAGGATGCCCTAAAAATAGGATAAACTTTTGCATGAGTGAAATCTCAACTATAATAAATCCAGCACCAAGACAGGCAAAGTACAACAGCATAGTACTGTTTTCTTTTAAATCGTTTAGGGAAGCTCTTCTCTTGATGATAAGAGGAAGTATAATGAAGGCTCCGGCAAAAATAATGGCTATAATTAAAAGTATTATGAGCATTAGTGTTGGTAGATCTAAAGCTATCCTTGGTTGGTAACCGAGCATATTATTAGTGAGTTCTTTAAATTTAAAAAAATCCTTAGGTTTTACAGTAAAAAAGAAAAATGGCTTGTCATCAGTTGGAGGGCTAATATCAAATAGATATTCCTCATATAAAGCTTCCTTATTGGGGTGTTTAATGATCCAATTAAATACCTTATTAACATTAGAATCATAGATTAAATCTTTATTTTCATTTTGTTGCATATTGAGTTGAGGAAGGTAGATAACTTTAAAGCCGTTTTGGGTACAGATTTTTCTGATGGTTGATAATTCTTTTTGTGTAAAAGCCGATTTTTTAAATAGAAAATTAGCAAACTTACCCTTGGCAATAATTGCTAACTTGTCTTCAGGATTAATGATGTTAAGTCTCTTTGATGCTTCTAAAGCTAATGATACCAGCCTTATAGTTTGTCTGGGGGGCTTCAAAATAAATCTGGTAAAAGATAGAATTCCATTCTCATTCAAATGGTTTATGTAGTCAATAAAAGCCTCGGTGGTATACAGATTATTTTCGGAAAGGGCAAAAGCACCCGATGTTGTTGATGCCCAAGTATCTACTACACTGGCTATGATAATGTCATATTTATCTGTTGACCTTCGGATAAAACTTCTCCCCTCGTCAACTATAATATTAACATCTGGTCTTTGGTATAAGCGGTTGGTGAATTCTCCAAATTTATCATTGACCATATCTATCATTATGGGATTTATCTCCACGCCGGTGATGCTGGTATTACCGAATGCAAGAGCAGCCAACACATCCCTTCCGCCACCAGGACCTATGATTAAAATTTTAGCATCTTTTTTTAAGTGATACGATATGAAAAATATTTGATTTTTTAATGATCTCATTCCTTGTAAATTTCCATCAAATCTATAAATTAAAGTAGTTGCGCTACCATCAATTTGCATTGTTAAAATGTTCTTCGTTTTGGCTCTTGGATAAACCGCTACCCGAGAGATAGAATTCCAGCGAACAACAAGGGGCTTTTTTTCAAATTCTCCCTTGATAAAGTCCAGTTTAATGATGTGATTTTGGGAGTTGATAACAATTAAAATAAAAAATACAAAAAGGAGAGAGAAAGAAGTTATCAGGCGCTTTCGGCTTCCAAAAGCTGCAGAGAAAAGTATGCTTGCTAAAGCAGCCAGCAGGGAGATAATTATGATAGAGGTTGGTCCATCAAAGAAATAAAGAGTGGGAAAGATAAGAAAGCAACCGATGCCTGCTCCGATTAAGTCAAAAGAATATATTTTGCTGACCATGGCGCTGAAATTCATCAAAATAATTGAAGTGCATAATCCACTGAAGAAGAAAGGGATAGAGCAGATAATATATATCAAAGCGAGGGACATAATGGAAGAAAAGTGCATCTTTCCAGGGAAAAAATGGATGCCTAAAAACAATAAAAAGGAGATAAGAATTGATAGAGAAAAAGCAATTGAAAAAATGGATGCGTGGCTTAACGCTTTTTCTCGGTGAAATAATTTGGGGGAGGTATATACATAAACTCCGCTGGCACCTAAACCAAAGAGGGCTAATGAAACTACCAGGAAGGCAAAATGATACCATAAGGTAACAGAAAATATTCTGATTAATAGTATTTCCAGCATAAGAGTAGACATAGTCAGGAAGAAAACTCCGCTGTAAATATAAGATGTGAATTTGTTCTTTTCCATAAGCTTGTCGTTAAATGATAAGGTATGTAAGTAGGAATTGCAAGATATTTTTGCGGTGTGTAATCAATATTTTTAATTAAATGTGAGGGATTTTAGTCAGCTTTTGTGTGTAAGCAATTATTTTTCCATTTGGTGGATAGTCAGTGTATTTTCATTCAAAGCTCTATTTAAGATAAATTATAGTTGAAAATTTGCTAAAATAAATTTTGGAGAAAAATATGATGGAGTGCCAAAATATCTCATAATAAGCTAAGAATATTACACATGTCCTTAGACAATGACGATAAGCCTCTCTTATTATTTTAAAAGTATTCGATGTATCTCCAGGTCCAGCTTGTGCTCTCCTCAAACAAAATGATGAAATCATGACCCAAAGATGCTATAATTTAAATAAAGAAAAAATGATCGGCTCAGGAGAAATTGAGAGGGTAAGATGGATGAGGTAAGGGTCAGATTCGCCCCCAGTCCCACCGGGGAGCTCCATGTGGGAGGAGCGCGCACTGCCCTTTTTAACTGGTTTTTCGTCCGAAAGGTGGGAGGTACATTTATACTCCGCATAGAGGATACCGATGTCCAGCGCTCCTCCGACGAGATGGTGCGAGTGATCGTGGATGGGCTTCGCTGGCTGGGAATTGATTGGGATGAAGGACCCTATTTTCAATCAAAAAGGCTGGACCTCTACCATCAGTATTGCCGCCAGCTATTAGCTCAGGGGGCAGCTTACTATTGCTACTGCTTGCCGGAAAGGCTGCATAAGGAAAAAGAAAAAGCGATAAAAGAGGGAAAAGCCTGGAAGTATGACCGGAGATGCCGTCGTCTCAGCCGTGAGGAGATTTTAGCCAGAGAGATGGAGAAATCGAGGCGCACAGTCCGCTTTCTGGTTCCTGAGGGAAAGATTATCATGGAGGACCTGATTCATAAAACCATTGAGTTCGATAACCAGAATATCGAAGATTTTATCCTCCTCCGCTCTGATGGGCTGCCCACCTATCATTTAGGCGCCGTGGTGGATGACATTGAAATGCGAATAACCCATGTGATACGAGGGGACGACCATATCCCCAACACTCCAAAGCAGATCTTGCTTTATAAAGCATTAGGGAAAAAAGTCCCCCTCTTCGCTCATCTGCCCCTGATTATGGGATCCGACCGAAAAAGGTTGAGCAAGCGCCATGGGGCGACTTCGGTTATATATTACAAAGAGCACGGCTACCTCTCCGAGGCGATGGTCAACTTTCTGGCTCTGCTGGGGTGGTCGCCGGGTGATGACCGCACCCTTATGTCCAGAAAAGAGCTCATCGAGCTTTTCAGCCTGGAGGGAGTCAGCAAGTCCAATTCCATCTTCGACCATAAGAAGCTGGAGTGGCTCAACAGCCAGTATATCAACCTCAAGCCCGAAGCGGAGCTCCTCCCTCTGGTAAAAGAGGGTTTGCAGAAGGAGGGATACTGGCAGCCATCCCTGGAGCGGGAGGAGAAGGATTGGTTTCTTAAGGTGATACAACTGCTGAAGTCTCGTTCCAGACTCATTCCTGACCTGGTAGCCAGCAGCCTTCCCTTCGTCTCTGTTGACTATCCCTATGACCCTGAGGCTGTGCAGAAACACCTGCTGTCTATTGAGGGGCTGTCGGCCTATATCAGGAGATTGCAGGAGAGGTTAAATAAATTGGAGAGCTTCGACCAGGCTTCGCTCGAGCAATGCCTCAGGGAGACCGCCGAGGAACTGTCCATATCAGCCGCCAGGCTGATCCACGCTACCCGAGTGGGATTGACCGGGCAGGCGGTCGGTCCCGGCATTTTCGAGTTGCTGGAGGCGATGGGGAAAGAGAGAACTCTCCGCCGGCTGGAGCGCCTGGCTGAATTTTTAGATTCATCACACCGATAAACTCCCCTACCTGCCCTTTAGCCCTTTTAATATAGCTCGCCTTGTAAATCTTACTTTGTTTAGCAAGGAAGTTGAGAGGGCATTAAAAAGGAAGAATTCTGACTCCCATTCAAGGAGCCCTGCCCCCCTTATGATGTGAATGTGAATCCCCTTCTATATAAAAAACTCAGTCTAAGCTATTCCCTTATAAAAAGATAGAAGCTCACTGCTGGGGAGCCAGCTTTGGGCGGTAAAACCTCCTCTCCAGCCGCAGCGCCACATTAACCAGGCTGATGAGCACAGGCACCTCCACCAGAGGTCCGATTACCGCAGCGAACGCCTGTCCGGAGTTTATGCCAAATACCGCCACGGCAACCGCAATTGCCAGCTCAAAGTTGTTGCTGGCAGCGGTAAAAGAAAGAGTGGTGGCCTGCTTATAGTTTGCTCCCACTTTGTAAGAGAGGTAGAAGGAGATGAAAAACATCAGCACAAAATAGACCAGCAGAGGTATGGCAATCCTTAGCACATCTTGAGGAATTTCAACAATGTATTCCCCCTTCAGTGAAAACATCACCACGATGGTAAACAGAAGGGCGATAAGAGTGATAGGGCTGATCCTGGGAATGAAGCTCCTCTCATACCAGGCTTTATTCTTGGCTTTTATCAGGCTGAACCTGGTCACTATCCCGGCGATAAATGGTATCCCGAGATAAATGAACACGCTTTTGGCTATCTCGCTCATGGAAATATTCACCGCCATACCCTTTAAGCCAAGCCATGTCGGAACTTTGGTAATAAATATATAGGCATAAACCGAGTAAAACAACACCTGGAAAATCGAATTTAACGCCACCAACCCGGCGGCATATTCGGTATCACCGCCAGCCAACTCATTCCACACAATGACCATAGCTATGCAGCGGGCAAGCCCTATCAATATTAATCCCACCATGTACTCTTGCTGCCCGTGGAGGAAAAGAATGGCTAAAAAGAACATCAATATCGGTCCGATAACCCAGTTCTGCAATAGAGAGAGGGAAAGCACCTTTATATCCCTGAAAACCCTGCCCAGCTCCTCATACTTCACCTTGGCCAGCGGGGGATACATCATAAGAATCAACCCTAATGCAATGGGAATGGAGGTTGTCCCTACCTGAAACCTGGTAATCCACTGGACAACTCCCGGGAAAAGATACCCCGAACCTACTCCCGCCGCCATAGCGAGAAATATCCACAGCGTCAGTAAACGGTCAAGAAGAGATAATCTCCTGGATACCCCATTGTCCATTGGTCTTATTCCTTTCTTTTTCTTTGTGCACTTCTGCTCCGCTAAATCGATACCTTTAATTTCTTTAAGGCTGTTCCCTTCCGACATATTGGTACTCAACTCTGCACAGAAATGTTAGAGCTGAAAAACCCTCTCGCAAAACGCAGTACCACATTAACCAAGCTGGTAATAATACGCATCTCTACAAGAGGTCCTATTATGGCAGCAAAAGCCTGTCCTAAATTTATGCCAAATACTGCCACGACAATCGCATTAGCCAGCTCAAAGTTATTACTATCAGCAGCAAACGAAAGGATGGTGGTCTGCTTATAGTTTGCTCCCAATTTGTAGGAGAGATACAAAGAAATGAAAAACATGAATACAAAATAAAAAAGCAAACGATTTGAGCGATATACCATTTGCATAGATTAATTTCTATCCTCACCATAACTGCAGCAAAAAATAGAGGCCAACCAGAATAATAACCAATCCTGCCACTTTCTGGAGTACCTGATTTGTCTTCCGCAATCCTCTGGATTCGATCAATTTTTTAGCGGCGCCCATAGATGTTCCGGCAATTAAAATAAGAAAAGAATGTCCAAGGGCATAGATTAAGAGCAAGAGGCCTCCATAGATGACATTTCCCTTACTGGCTACAAAAGCCAGCAGTACAGCAAGAATGGGAACTGCGCAGGGTGTTGATACAACGCCAAATAACAAACCCAGAAGAAAAGCTCCAATGCTTCCGCCCTTTTTAAGGTTAAAATATCCAGGGACAGGGAAATTCAACTTGAATAGTCCGAGAAGATGGATGCCCATTACCAGGCAAACTCCCACTACGATATATCTCCAGACCTCTCCCACATCGCCGAACATCCTCCCCATCAAAGCCGATATAAGCCCCAGCGCAGCGAAAGTTATGGACAATCCCAGGATAAATAACAAAGGAAAAAATAGAGACTTCTTTATACTCGTAGCTTCTTTATATCCTGCCACCATGCTGACCATTAATGGAATCATAGCCAGAACGCAAGGGTTAGAAGCGGTTATAACGCCCCCGATAAAGACAGCTACGATAGCCAGCCATGGATTATGCTGAATGAGTTGTTGGATATCTCCAAATAACTGTTCCATTTTTTTCGACGTAAATCAATTGACCCCTTTCTGTTTAAAAATCTTCAGGATTTCTTCCTTGGGG
>JAOUOQ010000310.1 GCA_029880275.1 Candidatus Aminicenantota bacterium
AGCATCTCCGGTAATCTCTTTCCGTCGGGCTAATAGGATTATCAGAGGTTTATGCCCTCTGTTATAGAGATGTCGCGCCACCACATAGCCATCCCCTCCATTGTTTCCTTTCCCGCAGAAGATAGCCACCTTCATGGGGAGGGTAGGCTGCCGCATATCTTCGATAGCCTTGACCATTTGGAGCCCTGCGTTCTCCATGAGAACAACTCCCGGTATTCCTACCTGTTGGATCGTCTTTTGGTCTATCCTTTTCATCTCTGCGGAGTTCAGAATTTTCATTGGCATCTCTTACCTCCCAAAGTTATTGCCCATGCTCTGAAGAAGGATTTTCGACCCCGATACTTTAATAACAACCATGGCTTTACCCTTTATTCTGTAATAGATCGAAATCGCCTCTTCGTTAACCGACCATTACGCTCTCCTCGGGATAGGAGTAATGGGCGCTTATCCCTTTTTTAGCCAGAGCGAGGGCCAGGGTGAGGGGACCCAATCGACCCATAAACATCATAGAAGATATCAATATCTTGCCGGCGCTGGTCAGATTAGGAGTTATTCCGGTAGATAGCCCTACCGTTCCGAAAGCAGAGACCACCTCAAACAGAGTCCCCAGAGGATTGGAAGAGGCTTCGTCGGGTGAGTGATTCCCCCGCTCCACAATGAGCACACCGAAAGTTATTACTGCTATTATGATTATAGCTGACAGAATGATGATGGAAGCCCTGTTGATGACCTCCTCTTGAAGGGTGCGGCGGAAGAGGTTTACCCTCTCGCTTCCCCGCAGTTTGGATATCAGATTGGCAATTAATATACCTATGGTGGTGGTCTTAACGCCACCTCCCGTAGAGCCAGGAGAAGCCCCGATGAACATAAAAATGATGATGAAAAACAGCGTCGGACTGCTCAGTATGGAGAAGTCAACGGTGTTAAACCCTGCCGTGCGAGGGGTAATACTCTGGAAGAGGGAGACGAAAAATTGCTGTGCAGGGGGGAGCACTTGAAGGGAGTAGTTTCTCTCTATAAACCAGAAGATTATCGCCCCCAGAGGGATCAACACCATGGTGATAAAAACGGTGATTTTGGTGTGCAAGGAGAACTTGAAGGGACGCTTCTGTCTGAACCGTAACAGGTAATAATAGACCTCTAATATTATGATAAAGCCTAATCCACCCATAATTATCAACAGAGGGACTACTGTATTGATAAGAATGTTCCCTTTAAAATCAGCGAAGCTATTGCTGAACAGGCAAAAGCCCGCATTGCAGAAGGAGGATATGGAATGAAAGATGGAGAAATAAATAGCCTTTGCCATGGGCATTTTCTGATAAAATAAAGTAAAGAGCAAGGCTGCTCCAGTGAGCTCTATCCCCAGAGTAACTAAAACCACGGTTTTTAACAGCGTAGTGAAATGCTCCAGAGGCTCGGGGCTAAAAATCCCTTCCACCATCATCCTCTGGCGGGGAGCAGCTCTTTTTCTAAGCAACAGGGTAAAAAAGGTGGAGAAGGTCATAATCCCCAACCCCCCTAACTGAATCAGGCATAGGATGACCATCTGTCCGAACAGGGTGAAGTCCCCTGGGGTGTCCATCACAATTAGCCCCGTGACACAAGTAGCCGAGGTAGCGGTGAACAGGGCATTGACCGGAGAGATGCCCTTCACCGTAGACACGGGGAGAAGCAGCAAAACGGTGCCCACAGTGATGAGGCCGAGGAAGCTCAAGGCTATAATCTGAGTTGGCTGCAGCCTTTTGGTCAGGTTAGGCATCTTCTCTTTCTTAAGGTCAACAGATTTCCGGGCTTGTCTTCCAGAAGCTGAAAACGATATTCGTAAAAGGGTATGAAGCCCGGTTACTCCTCCCTATTAGAAGAAACGAGTTTCTTTTTGGCATCTCTGATAATTTCAAGGGGCTCGGGAGCTACCAATCCGGCTGAGATTATCAACTTGAGAGCCTCTTCAACAGTCATGTTGAGGGGCTTTATATCCTCTTTGGGAACCAGCACCATCATTCCTGAGGTCGGGTTGGGAGTTGTGGGGAGAAAGACATACATTAGCCCCGCATCGGTGCCCCGCTCGGTTTTTAGGGTTGACTCCTTGGTTATCAGACCGATAACCCATAACCCTTTGCGAGGATATTCTACCAGAGCAACTTTTTCAAAGGATAATTTTCCTTCCGCTTTAGGGGCCAGCGCTCCGGAGATCTGTTTGACGGAGCCATAGATACTTTTAATCAGAGGGATGCGGAGTATCAGGGTGTCAAAAGCGGATATGATCCTTCGTCCAATAATGTTGCTTCCGATGACTCCAATGAGGAGGATTATAATCAGGGTGAAAAACAGCCCCAGGGTGAACGAGATTAAAGCCCCCCAGAAACCTTCGAAAGGGAGAGAGAGCCCCACTATCTCTAATCCCCGATAGATCAAAGGGGTGATATAGCGATTGACCCGGCCTATCAGATAGAGAAAGAGCAAAGCGGTAATCAAT
>JAOUOQ010000311.1 GCA_029880275.1 Candidatus Aminicenantota bacterium
GTATCCTTTTATCAAGCGAAAATATAATAAGAATTGAATGTATGGCCGATGAGGCTAACCTCACTTTTAGAGAGATAATTGGCACCAATGTCTCTCAACTCGTTCGAATGATGCGAACTTTTTTATCCCGTCAGGCGTCTTATATATAAAACAAAAGATGAAAGTATAGTAAAATAATGATGTTGTATTTCGGCTAAGAATCATTCCTCACAGGCGTATCATTATATAGGTGAATCTACTTCACCAAAGGGGATAACTGGGGTGGGGAGTAAAACAAACAAAACCAATCAGGTTGGCAAGATTTCTGTAAGATTAACATTAGTTTGCGTTCTGTTAATAGTCTGTCTAATATCTGTAAGCCAACTGCAAGCCCAGGGCTTTTCGGATAAAGAGCTAATCCTCAAAACAATTGATTATAAGCTGGATTTGAAAATCGACTATGAAAACGAAAAGATACTGGGCAATTGCCAGCTAACTGTCTTTAATCCCTCCGAGCAGCCGATTCGTCACATCCCTCTCACACTTTATCGGCTGCTAAAAGTTACCTCTGTGAAAGATGGACAGAGAGTAGACTTGTCGTTTACTCAGCAGGTTCTGTCATTTGAAGATTGGGAGCAGCTTCAAGTGAACTATATAGAAGTTTCTTTAAAGAATCCGATACAGCAGGGAGAGAGGAAAACCATTAGCATTCAATATCAGGGATACCTGTTAGGCTATTCAGAGACTGGCATGCGCTATGTCAAAGACCGTGTGGACGAGGAGTTCACCATCATCCGTCCAGATTGTAAAGCCTATCCGGAGGTCGGCTATCCCTCGTGGAAGGTCAATCGAGCTGCTGGTCTGCAGAGCTTTAATTATCTGGTAAATGTTACCGTTCCCGAATCTCTTGTGGTGGCCAATGGCGGGAAGTTGGTGAGCAGGGTTTCCACTAATGGATTGGTCACTTATTCCTATCGAAATATTAAACCTGCCTGGCGGATAGATGTTGCCATCGCTCAATATGGCATTCTTGAGGATAAAGTCAACATGTTAAGAGTCTTTCATTTCCAGGAGGATAAAGAGGGAGCCCGGATGGTATTAGATGCCATGAGAAAGACCATGGAGCTGTTTACCGATTGGTTCGGTCCATTGAGAGATTCTCAGGGATTTGCTGTAATTGAGATACCCGAAGGATATGGCTCCCAGACCGATGTGACCTGCATCATTCAAACCCGGAGCGCATTTCAAAGCAAAGAACAGCTTTACCAATTTTATCATGAGATTTCACATCTCTGGGGTGTAGAGGCACGCGACCCTCTTCCTTCACGATTTGAGAGCGAAGGGCTGGGCATGTTTCTGCAGTATCTGGCTCAAGAAAAATTAGAGAATAAAAAAGGTGCGCTTGAAAAAGGGGCACAGAGGTTGAGCGCGAGCTTTCGCCAGAAGTGCCAGAAAAATCCAAAGTGCAGGGAGGTGCCAATAATTGATTATGGCAAAGAAATGCTCACCGACCTATCGTATTCCAAAGGGATGATACTGTTCTATGTGCTCTACAAATTGGTGGGGGAAGATGAGTTTTTCAAGATCATGGGTACCTTTTATCAGAAATATAATCAAACAGGAGCGACCTCGGATGATTTCGTAAATCATGCAAAGGAAGTATCCTCGGTAGATTTAACGAAGTTTTTTGAAGAGTGGGTGTATGGCACTGAATCTTCTGAATATATTATCAATGAAATCCCAATTGAGGAAATTGTAAAGAAATATCGCTGGTGATTATTAAAATATTTATACGCAGCCAAATAGCGGCTAAAAGGCTTTACCCGAATTGCCCTTTGGGCAACTTCCTTTAACCGCAAGACATGGCAAGATGGCGTGAAAGGGCTGCTTTTATATTGGGTTCTGAACAATGTGGCTGATAGCTAAAAAGGAGTTTTTGCTCAACCTCCTCAGCTTCCGCTTCGCCACCGGATTTATCCTCTGCGTGATTTTAATTCCACTGTCGGTCCACATCTCCATCAAGCACTATGAGGAGAGGCGTTCCATCTACTCCAGCGAGAGAGAGGAGTGTGCCGAGCAGATGCGCAGGCTCTACACCTACTCCTACATTCGCCCGACCATCCTTCGCCCGCCAGAGCCCCTGAGCATCTTCAACCGGGGAATAGAATCAACCCTCGGCAACCGGGTGAGGATCCAGCTGGGGCAGGTTCCCTTTCTGGCTGAAGGTGCCTTACAGGAGAGAGGAAATCCGCTGCTGGCTTCCTTCCTCTCCATTGATTTCTCCTTCATCGTCACGGTGCTTTTCTCACTGATGTCGCTGCTATTCACCTACAATGCCATCTCCGGTGAAAAGGAGCGGGGCTCTTTGAGGGGGATACTGGCTAACAAACTGTCACGGGATAAGCTCTTGCTGGGCAAATTGCTCGGCAACACCCTGACCCTGCTCCCGATAATAACGGTCAGCTTTGCGGCTGGTCTTCTGCTGATTCTCCTCTCCC
>JAOUOQ010000312.1 GCA_029880275.1 Candidatus Aminicenantota bacterium
GATTTTCATTACGGATATTACCAGCAGATGGGTATTGTGGACGCTGCTGAGCTGGTCAGTGCCGCCAACTACCTGAAGAAGCTCTCCTATGTCGACCCCGAGCGGATAGGATTATGGGGAGGGAGCTACGGTGGATACCTCACCCTTATGGTTATGTGCAATCATCCGGGGGTCTTCCACACGGGGGTGGCCTGGAAGCCAGTCACCGACTGGCATAACTACTTCGACAGCTACACCGCCCAGCGGCTGGGGCGACCTCAGGAGAATGAGGAGGTCTATAAGAAGACCTCACCGGTCTATAACGCTGCGGGGTTGAAGGGTAACCTGCTGCTGGTTCACGGGATGCAGGATGTGAATGTGCTGTTTCAGGATACCGCCCAGATGGTGCAAAGGCTGATTGAGGCAGGCAAATATTTTGACCTGATGATTTACCCCCGGGACAACCATATGCTAAGCCTGCGGGATGAAAGCCTCCCCGACCTGATGAAGCGCATAGCCCGCTACTTTGAGGACCACATGGGAGTGGGACCTGAGTGAGGCTCCCTGGCTGAGAGAAAAGAGCGAACGACTTTTACTCGACTGATGCACGCTATGTCCGTCGGTGGCGAGGCCAATATGCCCAGAGCAATGCCACAAGGATGCCCAAGAGCAAGAGGGCACCATATATGGGCAAAGGAGGCACCCTGAAGAGCACTATCTCCAGAAGGATAATCCCAGCCGATGCAACGCCAAGCGTCCACGGCCACTTTCTTGAAAAAAGAATTCCGAGGATGGCCAGACCTGAGACAACTATGGAACAAAACCAGAGCAAGTCACCGGTGGAAGGCACTTTGATTCCTCCTCCAGCTTCCGCTTGCTCCTTAATGCCCAACATCATCCTCCGCTCCATAATGAAGTGTGCCGGTTGCCAAATCAAGTAGTCCGGCACTCTTGCCAAGCCTCTCAAGTGAGATGGTGTCCGGATGATGAACCGAGTGCGCTTCTCATCGATGAGAACAAGGACGAATGCTCCCCATCCCTTCAAGACGAGTGTGCGGTTTGGCTCAAGGACGGCGACATACCACCCTTCCTTATCACTCAGACGACCACCCATATAATCAGGAGGAACTGGCCGCACAAAGTCCCCTACTTTAAGATTCTGAAACTCTGGTATGACTTGGTCCACATTATGGATGTCAAGTCTGAGCATGTTCTCAATAAATGTGTAACTGTAAAACCCAGCCCGATTTTGCCCGATTTGCACCAGCCATTTCCAAACCTCGGAAGCAGGAGCGTTGATGGTGAGCGCCCGTGTGGACTGAGCCGTAGGATTGGGCACAAGGTCGTCGCCCGGTAGAGCCATCTGGGCCTCGGCATCGGTTGCCCCCCACCTCATCATCCAGGGTTGGACAAAAACCGCATATACCGCCAAAGCAACGGCTCCAAGTATAGCCAGCATCCCAATTGCTCTCATAATCTTTTTAGCGATTGATGAACGGTTAGACATATGCTTAACCCTGGAAATGGATGATTCTAACTCTCGTCGGACATGCGGGGTCGGAATCTCCTCAGACGGAGGGAATTGGAGACCACGGAGACCGAGCTGAAGGCCATGGCAGCGGCAGCCACCATCGGGTTGAGGAGGATTCCCCACCAGGGATAGAGGATGCCGGCGGCGATGGGAATGCCCAATGTATTATAGGCAAAAGCCCAGAAGAGGTTCTGCTTGATGGTGCGCATGGTCCTCTTGGAGAGCTGAATGGCGGAGGGGACCCCCTGCAGATTGTCCCCTATGAGGGTGATGTCGGACGCCTCCAGAGCCACATCGGTGCCGCTCCCCAGAGCAATACCCACATCAGCCTGAGCCAGCGCGGGGGCATCGTTGATGCCGTCGCCGACCATGGCTACCACCTTTCCCTTCTGCTGGAGGCGCTGCACCTCCTTTGCCTTGTCCGCCGGGAGCACCTCGGCTAACACCTGCTGGATGCCCGCCTGCCTGGCTATGGCGTTGGCGGTGCGGGAGTTATCGCCGCTGAGCATGACCACCTCCAGCCCCATGTTTTTGAGCTGCCGGGCAACTGCCGGGGCGTTCTCCTTAAGGGTGTCGGCGATGGCGATGACACCGGCTATCCGGTGGTCGAGGGCGACGAACATAGTGGTTTTTCCCTGCTGAGCTAATTCACTGGCTTGTTGGGCGGCTTCTTTAAGGTCAATTCCTTCCTCCTCCATCAGCTTGAGATTCCCTACCAGAACCTCCTTCCCGTTGAGCCGCACCCGGATCCCCTTTCCGGGAATAGCCTGGAACTCTTCATATACACCAAGCTCTATCCCCTCTTGTTCCGCCCGTTCGATTATTGCTCTGCCCAGGGGGTGCTCGGAGCCCTTCTCGGCGGTGGCTGCCAGCTTGAGGAGTTCGGCAGAAGAAAGGGTATCGGTAGGGATGATGTCGGTCACCGTCGGCTTTCCTATGGTCAGAGTGCCGGTTTTATCAAAGACG
>JAOUOQ010000313.1 GCA_029880275.1 Candidatus Aminicenantota bacterium
AGAAATCCCTCGGTGTAGCCCTGCCGCACCCCTTCGTTGATAGCCTCGGGGAGGGTTCCACCTTTTATCACCACATCGGAGCCCAGCTCCACAAATAATACCGCAAAGCCGGTATCCTGGCAGAGGGGAAACTGCCCTTCCCGAGAAATCCTGGCGTTTTCCTCCAGCTGGCTTAAGATGTCCACCGCAACGGGAGATTCCTCCTTCTCCTTGCACTTTCGAAATGCATCAAGAATCTCGTCATTAAGATAATAGCAGGCATCTATGCAAAGCTTTTTGACCGCTTCAGTAACGGTTTTAGCTTCAATATCTCGCATACTCCCTCCTTTATTTGAAAATTGGCCCTTTTGACAGACAAAAGGGCAGGGGTAATTTTAACCCCCTCTTCAATGGATTGTTAAGTTATCGAGTAGGTGCTTCAGCCCCTTTTAGAGCTTGGTATCCGCCACCGCTTTTTTAACTGCCTCCAGGGTCTTCTGCAAAGCTTCATTCTCCTGCGGGGTGAGCTTTATCTCCAGAATCTTCTCTACTCCTCCTGCTCCGATGACCGTCGGCACACCGATAAAGTAGCCATTGACGCCATATTCCCCTTCGCAGAGGGATGAGCAAGGGATAATCCGCTTCTTGTCCTTCAGAAAAGATTCTGCCATCTCCAGGGCGGAGGCGGCGGGGCTGAAGTAAGCGCTGCCGTTAGCCAGCAGTTTGACAATCTCTGTGCCTGCCTGCCGGGTCCGTTCCACAATGGCTTCGATCTTCTCCTGAGAAAGAACCTCGGTAAGGGGAACACCTCCCACGGTGGCCAGCCTGTAAAGGGGTACCATAGTGGGTCCATGCCCTCCCATAACCGGGGCGGTGATATCCTCCACTGAAAAGCCGGTCTCCATAGCAACAAAGGCTCTGAAGCGTCCGGTATCGAGAGCCCCCGCCATACCCACTACCCGGTTTTTGGGGAAGCCGGTCAGCTTGTAGAAGGCGTAGACCATGGCATCCAACGGGTTAGTGAGGACGATATTGAAAGCATTGGGGCAGTGCTTCTTGACATTCTCAGCTACACTGGTGATGATTTTAAGGTTCACATCGAGGAGGTCTTCACGGGTCATTCCGGGTCTGCGGGGAACGCCGGCAGTAATTATGATAACATCGCAGCCTTTTAGCTGAGAAAAATCGCTGGTGCCCGAAAGATTGACATCGGTGCCGAAGTGAGGGGTCATCTCCATAATATCAAGAGTTTTCCCCTTGGCTAATCCCTCCTTCTGAGGAATATCAAACACTACTGCATCGCCAAGCTCTCTCTGGGCAATCATCAGGGCTAAAATCCCTCCGATTTGCCCTCCTCCAATTAATCCGATTTTATACCTTTTAGGCATTGTCTACCTCCTTATAGCTTAGATGATTTAACGAGGGTGAAGCAATTTTCTTCTTATCCACCCTCCCTCGAGCTGAACAAAAAGGGAGCTTCCGATTGTCTCCCCCTAATTCGCTTCCATGTGGCTGATGATTGCGGTGCCAAATTCCGAGCACTTCAGCTTGGTGGCACCCTCCATCAGCCGCTCCAGGTCATAAGTGACCGTTTTCGCCATAATGGTTTTTTCCAGGGCTTTGACGATGATATCGGCGGCTTCCTGCCAGCCCATATATTCCAACATCATCACCCCGGAAAGGGTGAGGGAGCTTGGGTTAACCTTATCGAGCCCCGCATACTTAGGAGCAGTACCGTGGGTAGCCTCAAAGAGGGCTATGTAGTCCCCTATATTGGCTCCCGGAGCCAGACCGAGTCCTCCCACCTGGGCGGCGCACGCATCGGAAAGGTAGTCACCGTTGAGGTTCGGCAAAGCTATGACGCTGTATTCAGCAGTGCGGGTAAGAATTTGCTGGAGCATGGAGTCGGCTACCCTATCTTTGATCACAATCTTGCCAGGGAGCGGCTCCCCACCATATTTTTTGGTCAGTTCGCTTTCGGTAACGACATAGTCTCCGAACTCATCCTTGGCTATCTCATATCCCCAGTCGCGGAAAGCCCCTTCGGTGAACTTCATTATATTCCCCTTATGAACCAGGGTAACGCTGGGGAGCTTCCTGTCAATAGCATATTGAATGGCTTTTCGCACCAGATTCTTGGTCGCCGTCTCACTGATGGGCTTGATGCCAATTCCGGAATCCTCCTTGATGGAGCACCCCATTTCCTGATTGAGGAACCGGATGATTTTTTTCACCTCAGGGGTGCCTTCTGCCCACTCTATCCCGGCGTACACATCCTCGGTGTTCTCCCTGAAAATAATCATATTCATCCGCTCGGGATGTTTCACCGGGCTGGGCACTCCTTTGAAATAGCGCACCGGTCGCACACAGGCGTAGAGGTTGAGGGTTTGCCGCAGGGTGACATTGAGGCTCCGGTAGCCCCCGGCTATGGGGGTGGTCAGAGGACCCTTGATGGCGACAATGAAGTGCCGAATAGCCTCGT
>JAOUOQ010000314.1 GCA_029880275.1 Candidatus Aminicenantota bacterium
GTAGGAGTCATCATCTGCAATATAGCGAATGACACTCTTTTCCACCAGGGTTTGGAGGTATCCAATAATGTTTTTACCCAAAAGCCTTTTTATGAGGGGTGAAGGCATGGGGAGCCCGAACCTGTGAAGGGCGCAGACATAGCAGTAGACTCTCTTTTCCAGTGTTGTTAAGCTGTCGGCTTCCTCAAGCATCCTTTGGCTGAAATTCTCCTCTCCCTCGGGAGCGGCTAAAGCCCAGATGAGGATATGAAAGTTTTCTGGTTTGCTCATGGGTGTTTTTAGCTCTTTTAGAATCCCTTTCTCTCGGAGCTTTTTTACCACCGCTTTAATGTCGGAATCTGTAGTCTTCAGTTTGTAGGGGAGGCGTGGTTTGGAGTCGGGGTTTTCAAATAGATATTCAATGCCGGTGGGGTGCTCAAATTTGACCTTCTCCCAATCCCCAATCCTTGATGTCCCTATAAGGGTGACCTTAACATTCGGCTGACTGGCTAAATCCTGAAGAAAGTCGCTGTAACGGCTGAGGCGAGCGATGTTATCAATAATGGCGAATATGCGTTTTTTTCTGCACTTTCTTATGAGCTTTAGCTCATTAAAAGGATTTTCCTGAGCAAACTTATAAGTGGCATCTGCCCATAATACTATCTGCTTCTTATCAACTAGCTCCTTAGCAAAGCGGAGGAGCAGGGTGGATTTTCCCTCCTGGGGTGGAGCGATAATTGAGAGGTAGGAGTTTTTCTGGCTATTTTTAGTTTCCAGGATTTGGGGAAAAATCTTGTAATGTAGTTCCCGGATGACATCCCTGTCTGAGCCTATATCCTCTTGTCTGGGAGATGAACCTTTATAAAAGTTCATATTGTCATCAACAGGAAAAGATTTTTTTCTTAACCTTTCGAAATGACGAAGTTTTTTTCGCAATTTCCACTCTAAATTTAAAATAATTATAAATGTGGAGATAATCGCGATTATCAAGATTAGTGAAATATAAGGATATAATTTATGAGTTAAAGCTAATCCCACAGCAATGCTTATTAGCGATGGCAGCAAGATATAAATTAAGAATTTTCTTAAAATATCCATCATCTAAAAAACCTTGTTAAGGCTTTAATTACCTGTTCTTTGGTCCCTTTAATGAGGCGGCAGGGGGGGAGGGAGTTGAGGAAGACTTCCCCGTAGCTCTTCTCCACTATGCGCTTATCAAGGATGAGCACCGCCCCGCGGTCGGCTAGGGTGCGGATGAGTCTGCCGAAGCCCTGTTTGAACTTGATCACCGCCTGGGGGACGGAGAACTCGGTGAAGGGGTTTCCACCCTGCTTCTGGATGTATTCCATGCGGGCTTCCAGCACGGGGTCGGTGGGCACCTTGAAAGGAAGCTTCACCAGGATGACGCACTCCAGCGCCTCGCCCACCACATCCACCCCCTCCCAGAAGCTGCTGGTGGCGAAGAGCACCGAGCTCGTATCCCGTTTGAACTCCTCAATGAGGTTGTGGCGGGTGTCCTCCCCCTGCTTGAGGGGACGGATGCCGAGAAGCTTCAGGGCTTCGGCCATCCTCTGATGGGTTCCCTCCAGCATTTTGAAGGAGGTGAACAGGATGAACGCCTTCCCCCCGGTGATGGTGAGGGCTTTGAACAAGAGGCGGGAGATTTCGGGGACATACCCTTCGTGGCGAGGGTCGGGGAGGTCCAGAGGGATGCCGATGACAGCCTGTTTCTGGTAGTCGAAGGGGGAGGGGAGCATAAGCTCCTTTCGGCGTTCGGGTGTGACCCTGTCCAGCCCTATGCGGTTATTGATGTAGTTGAAGTTGCCTCCAGTGGTCAGGGTGGCGGAGGTCAGCACCACAGTGTCAAACTGTGAATAGACGCTCTCCACCATCTCATCCGCTATCAGGAGGGGTGAGGAGTGCAGACGGACGATTCTCCACCTCCCCTGGGGCTGGGTTTCCATCCACTGGACCTTATCCTCTTCCTCCTCCAGCAGAATGCTCTGCAGGAGGAAGGCGGCGTGCTCCAGCCTTTCAATGAGCACCTTGAGCTCTATCAGCTGGGCTTCCAGCTTCTCCTTGAGATTCTTCCCCGAATGATTCAACTTCTTCGCCAGGCTTTTCAGCGCGGTGGCGTAGCTGCGAAGCTCCTGGCAGAGCTCTTTTACCGGCAGCTCAATCTCATCTTCCCATTGGGGCAGAGCTCTTATATGGGGAGTGATGCGGAGCTGATGTTCGGGCTTATCGCTGTCCATCTGGGACTCCATAAAGGAAACAATCCCCTGGAACACCTCCTCCCCCATTTCGGCAAGCCTCTCTTTACCGGGGATGAGGTCCTGGTCTATCTTTTTGGTGAGAGACTCCAGTTGCTCCTCGGTAAGTTCCTTTCGGTTCTGGAAGAGCTTTGTTTTCAAGAAAAGGAGAATCCCTCGCACCCCTTTCTTTCTCTCGTGGTAGAATTTTCTGAGAAG
>JAOUOQ010000003.1 GCA_029880275.1 Candidatus Aminicenantota bacterium
TCTGGACCTCCTTACTGGAAATCTCCGCTGGAGAAGGAAATTGGATGGCGAAATCTTTACTCCCTTAATCTTCGACAGAGGAGCTCTATATCTCGGCTTTTCACGATATATCGCCTGCCTGAGAGCATCAGACGGGGAAGAGATATGGAGATTTGAGACTGGTGGGGAAGTCCATGCCCCTCCACTTATCGAAGGCGAATATCTTTATGGCGGCGCGGATGACGGCTTTCTCTACGCTCTCACTCCCCGAGAGGGTAGGCTGCGGTGGAAGTTCTCCACCTCCGGGAAGATCGCAGCAGCTCCACTGCTGTTTGATGGAACTCTCTTTGTGGGAAGCTACGACAATTACACCTACGCTCTACACCCCGACTCAGGAAAGCAGAAATGGAAGAAAATCACTGGCGGGGATGTGAATTGCCGCCCCATAGGATGGGAGAAGTGGGTGTTTGTTGCCTCGTTAGACAATTTTCTGTATTGCCTGCAGGTGAAAAATGGCTACCTATCCTACAGGTTCAGCCTCCCCTATCGCCTTCACCACTCGCCGGTAATTTCCGGAGACCTCATGTTTATGATCCCCTTATCTGATACACTGGTCGTTATAGATCCCAGAAATGGAGAGAAGGTGGGCGGCTTTACCGCTCCTTCCCTGATCACCTCCTCTCCTGGCATGTCCCCGGACGAAGATAAACTATTCCTCGGCACCAACAAGGGGCTCCTCATCGCACTAAAGAAATAGTAACCTCCCATTTGAAATAAGTCTTGGATAAAGGGTAAAAATAGCCCTGAAAGATAGATAAAGCCATTCGCTGAATATAAAAAGAATAGAAATAGTAAGGGCTTAAACCAGACCTTTTTCTTTAAGGTAGGCTTCGGCTGCTATGGCGGCAGTGGCTCCGTCGCTCATGGCATTGGTAATCTGCTTGGCTAACTGGAATCGGATATCTCCGGCAGCAAAGACTCCCTCTACCGAGGTCGACATCTTATAGTCGGTCTTAATATAGCCTCTCTCGTCCAGCTCCAGATTCTTGTTGAATAGATTGCTGTTAGGGACAAATCCTATATAGATAAACACTCCACTGACCTCAAGAGGACTATTTTTGCTCGTCTTCACATTCTTCAACATAATCCTCTCCACCGTATGCTTCCCCTCTATATTTTCTACCACACTATCCCAGACAACCTCTACCTTAGGATTGTTCAAAAGCTCCTCTTGCAGCTCCTTTTTAGCTCGCAAGCTATTCCGGCGGTGAATGAGGTAAACTTTTCCGGCAAACTTAGTCAAATATATAGCCTCTCCTACCGCAGCATCGCCTCCGCCGACCACGGCGATGGTCTGCTCCGCGAAAAAGGGTCCATCACAAAGGGCGCAGTAAGAAACCCCCTTCCCCAGTAATTCTTTCTCTCCCGGAACGCCAAGCCACCTTGGCTCGCCCCCGGCTGCCAGAATTACCGCCCCTGCATGGTAGACTCCCTGGGTAGTTTTCACCACTTTTGCACCTTTCTCGCTGTGAATCTCCTTCACCTCTTCCAGCTTAATATTCGCCCCGAACTTTCGGGCATGCT
The DNA here is from genome assembly GCA_029880275.1 of Candidatus Aminicenantota bacterium. Taxonomy (GTDB): domain Bacteria; phylum Acidobacteriota; class B3-B38; order Guanabaribacteriales; family B3-B38; genus Guanabaribacterium. The sequence continues at coordinate 1,564 of JAOUOQ010000003.1, forward strand.
GTTCCATTCGCTGGGCCAATTCAAGCCCGGAGATGCTGTCAAATCCCGGACAGTTCTCAATCCTCTCGGTATTTAATATCTGACCTCCGGGCATTTTCTTCTCCAGCACCAGAGTATTGAGCTTTGCCCGGGCACAATACAGCGCAGCCGTAAGTCCTGCTGGACCCCCTCCCACAATTATGATGTAGTATCTCTCCATCCTGTTCTCTCAAAAAGATTGAAAAAACCTCTTTAGCTGACCGCCTTCTCCTTGACGATTATCTCGTATCCCTCTATTTGGACCTCTTCTACTTTGCAATTCTCGCGGGTTTCCCGTTGCAGAAGATTGGTCTCCTTGGTACACCTCAGGAAAGCCTCTGCGGGATTTCTGGCGACCACCAATCCCCAGCAGGGGTACTTCCCCAAATGGGAGATGACATAAAGTCTTAAGTCCGACATCTTTTCTCTCCCTACCTTATCCCGTTATTGTTTATCTAATCTTACAAACGGTTAGATTCTATTCCGATTCCTTCACCTTTGATAAAATTATACCCTCTTGAGCCTGATATATCCCCTTTTTGTCCCGGTAGGAGAGTTCACACTTCTCATCGGTTTCAAAAAATATCACCTGAGCTATTCCCTCGTTGGCATACAGCTTCGCTGGAGAGTGAGAATGATTGGATATCTCCATGGTGATAAAGCCCTCCCATTCGGGCTCCAGGGGGGTGATGTTCAAGAGGATTCCGCAGCGGGCATAGGTGGACTTGCCCACACAGAGGGTGAACACATTCCGAGGTATCCTGAAATATTCAACCGTCCTTCCCAGGACAAAGGAGTGCGGTGGGATGATACACACTGTCCCCTTGAAGTTTCTGAAAAAACCGGGTTCCATTGCTTTAGGGTCGACCACCTGTCCCTCTTGGGGGGAGAAAAGCTTGAACTCATCTGCCAGTCGGATGTCATATCCATAGGAGGAAAGACCATAAGATATGACAGCTTGGCTCACCTGGGAGGGAATGAAAGGCTTGATCATTCCCTGTTCCAGAGCCATTTTCTTAATCCAGCGATCCGACTTTATCCCCATGCTATTCCTTTCTGGCAAAAGGTCAGGAGGACACTTCCTGGCCATATCTCAAAGCAATCCGCCACACCTCGTCTATAGTGTCCACAAATTGGAATTCAAGCTCTTTCTTTATAGCTTCGGGTATCTCCTCCAGGTCTTTTTCGTTCCTGGAGGGAAGGATAATGATTCTAATGCCCGCCCGCTTAGCCGCCAGCACCTTCTCCTTGATCCCCCCCACCGGCAGAACCTTTCCCCTGAGGGTTATCTCCCCGCTCATGGCAACATCGGGTCGCACGGGCTTATCCATCAACAGTGAGATAAGGGAGGTGGCAATGGTCACCCCGGCGGAGGGACCATCTTTGGGTATGGAGCCGGCAGGGATGTGGATATGGAGGTCGTATTTATCAAAAAAGTTCTCAGCAAGTCCCAGGCTATCAGCCCTGGAGCGTATGTAGCTGAGGGCAGCCTCGGCGGATTCCTTCATAACATCGCCCAGTTGTCCGGTGAGCTTGAGAGATTTCTTCCCCCGCATCTTGGTAGATTCCACAAATACAATATCCCCTCCGCTTGGGGTCCAGGCGACTCCAACGGCTACCCCGGGGACATTGGTTCGCTCGGCGGTTTCCGAGAAGAACCTTATAGGTCCCAGATAATCGGAAACCTTCTCGGCGGTAATCTTTACCTTGTCCACCTTGCCCATGGCTGCATTCTTCGCCACTTTGCGGCAGATAGAAGCTATCTCCCGCTCCAGATTACGGAGCCCTGCCTCGCGGGTGTAATCCCTTATTATGGCTATAATAGCTTCATCGCTGAACTCTATTTGGTCGCTCTTCAGCCCGTGGGCTTCCAGCTGTTTGGGTTCGAGGAACTGCCTGGCTATCATCAGCTTCTCCTCCTGGGTATAGCCCGGCAGTTCCAGAACCTCCATCCTGTCCCTGAGGGCAGGGGGTATGGGGTCTAACAAGTTGCCGGTGGTGATAAACATCACCTTGGATAGGTCAAAGGGAACTTCCAGGTAGTGGTCGGAGAAGGCGAAGTTCTGTTCCGGGTCGAGCACTTCCAGCAGGGCAGCCGCAGGGTCTCCGCGGAAGTCTGCACCGAGTTTGTCAATCTCATCGAGCATAAATACCGGGTTCGAAGACTCCGCCTTTCTTATCCACTGCATAATCCTTCCTGGCAGGGCGCCGATGTATGTTCTGCGATGTCCCCGAACCTCGGCTTCGTCTCTTATCCCTCCCAGAGAAAGGCGGATAAACTTCCTCCCCAGAGCCCGAGCGATGGAGCGTCCCAGAGAGGTTTTTCCAGTACCGGGGGGTCCCACGAAGCAGAGGATAGGTCCTTTCATATCCGGCTTCAGCTTCCTGACTGCCAGATATTCCAGAATCCTCTCCTTGACCTTGTCGAGATTGTAGTGGTCTTCGTCAAGAACCTTCTTGGCTTGCTCGATGTTCAGATTGTCTTCGGTAAAAACCGACCATGGAAGGGAGACAAGCCAATCGAGATAGGTGCGCGACACGGTATACTCAGCAGAAGCGGGGGTCATCTTCTCCAGCCGGCTGAGCTCTTTGAGGGCTTCGCTCTCCACCTCAGAGGGCATTTTCGCTTTCTTTATCTTCTTCTTGAACTCCTGAATCTCCATTGCTCGCTCATCTCCTACTCCCAGCTCCTTCTGGATAGCTTTCAGTTGCTGGCGGAGGAAAAACTCTCGCTGGGCTTGGCTCACCTCGCTCTCGATCTGAGACTGGATGCGGGAGCCCATCTTGAGAATCTCCAGCTCTTTGCTCAACAGGAGGGTCACCTTCTCTAGCCTCTCCTTCACCTCAGAAGTCTCCAGAACCGCCTGCTTATCGGGGAGTTTGGAGTCCAGATTGGATATCACAAAATCAGCCAGCCTACCCGGCTCTTTGATGTTAAGCACAGCGATCTTCATTTCATCGGGGAGGCCGGGATTAAGTGATATATAAGTGGAGAACTGATTAACCACATTCTTCATCAGGGCTTCTAACTCATCAGAGACGATTAAAATATCGTAGAAGGGTTCCACCTCAGCGGTCATATAGGGCTCGAGTTGGAGAAACTTCTTGATTTTTATCCGCCTTATCCCCTGGATAATTACCCTTTCCGTGTTGTCGGGGAATTTCAGCATCTTTAGAACCACAGCAGCGGTGCCCACCTGGTAGAGGTCTTCTGACTTTGGCTCTTCTATTTTGGGGTCTTTTTGAGCGACCGCTCCCAGGAGCTTATCCTTCACGAGGATGTCGTCCATGAGCTTGATAGAGCTTCGTCTGGAGATTATCAAGGGAAGAACAAGATAAGGGTACACCACCACTTCCCTTACAGGGAGTATTGGCAACACGGAGGGAATCTCTACCTGTTCGCCCTCCTCTTCCTCCTTTTTCATTTTTTCCAGGAGGTCTTTCATTTCATTGCTCATAAAATAGCTCCTCTGGGAAGCTCTACATTAACATCTTGTAAAAGAGGTGTTCTGGTGGCGCCTCAATCGGTGATTATCTCTATCTTCTCATCCCTTCCCTTGCGCAGTTTAGTAAGGGTTATCTGCAAAAAGCCCCGGCGATAAATGGCCGAAATATTGTCCTTGTCAACCTGAGCAGGGATGACAACCGACCGCTCAAAATTGCCAAAATCTATCTCCATCTGGTGCAATCGAACCTTCGGGGTGGAGGTCATATCCCGGCGAGTTCCTACTATGCGGAGGGAATCGCCGTCAAAAGTTACCTCAATCTCTTCCTTATTCACGCCGGCGAGGTCTACCAGAACTATGATCTCGTTGGCAGTCTCATAAACATCGACGGCGGGCTTCCATTTATTGCTCAAGGGAAGACGAAATAACCCAGGAGTGAGCCTTCTTGATGTGGACTCAAAGAAGTCTTCAAACTTCTTGTGAAGCTCCCAAAAATCTTCTTCAAATTTACTTTTCATAAGTCTTTTTGCTTATCGGCAATCATCGTGCTGAGAACTTAATTGTCCCTGAGGCTTTTTATTCCAGCCTTACAATCTGCTCAAAAAGCCCAAAAGAATCGGGAGGTCTTCCTAACAAATCTTCCCTCTTAAGCTTAAAATTAATTGGGAAGAAAAATGGGTCACGCAGGCCCAATTTAAGAAAACCCCCCGGTTTCTGGGCTTTTATAATGTGCTCTTTGGTTTATATTTGGAAACCCTTCTTATGCCTGCTGTCTTAAATCTGCCAAAGTTGTATTTACCAGAACATCGGTCAGATTTCGCTGTGCTTTGCTCCAGATTTCTTTTATGCTACAACTGCCTTCGCATTCGCATCGGTAATCATCGCTCAGACATCTATTAATAGCTAAAGGACCATTAATAGCTTCAAAAACATCTAAAAAACTGATTTCTCTGGCCGGCTTGGCGAGCAAAAACCCTCCCTGGGAACCCCGATGAGACCTCACCAATCCTTCTTTCATCAGATTTAACAGAATCTTGGCTAAGAATTGCCTCGGGATTTTCGTTTTCTTGGATATCTCCCGCAGAATCACAGGACGACTCACTGGCTGGGAAGAGAGGTAAAGTAATGCTCGCAATCCGTAGTCTACTTTTCTGGTTATTTTCATAGATGCTTCTCTATAGATAATCAGCTTTTTAACATTTATTTAGTAGACTTATTGTGATCCTTTTTTAAATCCCTCTGGCTGTCCATCTTTATAGAGCAGAACTTTCCGCACATGCTGCACACCTTCTCTATGTATGTCTCACTCTGTCTCCTCATCTCACGGGCGCGCTCCGGGTCGATAGCCAGCTTATACATCCCTTCCCAGTCTAAGGCTTTCCTTTTCCCGGACATATCCTTGTCGAGTTCTCTTGCTCCCCTGACCCCTTTGACCACATCTCCACAATGAGCGGCAATCCTGGCGGCGATGACCCCCTCCCTCACATCTTCTACCGTTGGCAATCGCAGATGCTCTGCAGGGGTGACATAGCAGAGAAAATCGGCTCCCGCCGCTGCAGCTATTGCCCCTCCGATAGCGGCGGTGATGTGGTCGTATCCGGGGGCAATATCGGTGGGCAAGGGTCCCAACACATAGAATGGCGCCCCTCGGCAAAGGGCTTTCTCAAGTTGAACATTAAGGACTATCTGATCCAGAGGGATATGGCCGGGACCTTCAATCATTACCTGCACATTTTGGTCCAAAGCATAGTGGGCTAATTCTCCCAGGGTCACCAGTTCCTGAACCTGGCAACGGTCGGTGGCATCGGCTATCGCTCCCGGGCGAAGACCATCTCCCAGGCTCAGAGTTACATCATAGTTTCTGGCGATTTCCACCAGTCGCCCAAAATCCTGGTAGAGAGGATTTTCCTGGTCGTGACGCTTCATCCAACGGATAAGAAAAGCGCCGCCCCGGCTGACTACACCCCCTATTCTTCCTTCTTTCTCCAGCCTCTCTACCGAGTTGCGGGTGACCCCGCAGTGGACGGTGATGAAGTCAACTCCCTGCTGAGCGTGCTTTTCTATTACGGAAAAAATGTCATCGGGAGTAATCTCATCATAGGGTTCCCCCCGGCAGGCAAACTCCACCATTGTCTGATAGATGGGGACAGTCCCCACCATTACGGGAGAGTGCTTCAATATCTCCTGGCGAATGGCATCGAGGTCTCCACCAGTGCTCAGGTCCATAACAGAATCTGCTTTGGCTTCTACCGCTGCCTTAAGCTTTTCCAGTTCTTCTTCCACGAGGTTGTGGACTTCCGATGTTCCAAAATTGGCATTCACCTTAGTTTTCAAACCCTTGCCTATTCCTCGAGGATTGAACTTGCGGTTGATGTTTTTGGGTATTATTATGCTCCCTTTGGCAACTCCTTCGGCTATTACTTGGGGCTCCAGATGCTCTTCCTCAGCAACCTGCCTCATCTCTTCGGTGATTATCCCTCTTTTAGCCTGAGCTAATTGGGTCATTATTCGCTCCTAAGCTAAATTTTCTCATAAATCAAATATAAAGCTCTTGAGGCTCAAATTCAAGATAGTTTACTCTTTTATTATATAACAATCTTACCCCATCTTCCAGTCAAAATATTTAACTCCTGCAATGGGTTTACTTTATCGACGGCAGGTAGCGCACGAGGTTAGAGAACAGGAATTGCAGCTACTGCTGGGAGCAGAGGAAGTAAAGCCTTTATCGCTTTTAAAAGCAAATGCGGAGAGGAGCTTCTCTACTTTTCGGCTCTTGCATTCAGGACAGGAAATGGTAATCCCTTTTTTCAATACTAACTTCTCAAATTTATTTCCACAGGAAAGACAGCTATATTCAAATATAGGCATAATAAGTTAAGCTCTCTCCTTTAAGGGGCAAAAAATCTTCTTCTTTTTTCTCCCCTTACATCTCTTCGCCCGCATCTTTCAAGAGCTGGTTCCATATCCTGTCAACCTCGACCTGGATGCTTTCCAGCAGCTCCTCATTTTCGGGTCGGAGCAGATGCTTAAACCTCCCCTGGTCTTTAAACCATTCCACGACCGGTATTTTCTTCCTGGGCTTATAGGTGATGCGCACCACGCCGCTTTCCACCTCATAAAGAGGCCAGAAGCAGCTGTCCACTGCTCGCTGGACAAACTCCAGCCCCCGGGCGGGGTCGGCATGCCAACCGGTCGGACAGTTGCACAGCACATTGATAAACGCAGGACCCTCTACCTCGAATGCCCGGTAAGCCTTCTTCATCAGGTCCAACCACTTGGAAGGAGCAGCCTGAGCGGCATAAGGGATATTGTGAGCGGCCATGATGCGGGTGAGGTCCTTGCGGAACTGTTGTTTCCCCTGAAGCACTTTCCCCACCTCGGATGTGGTTGTTCGGGCACCCGGAGGGGTAGCGCTGGAGCGTTGTCCACCGGTATTCATATATCCTTCGTTATCGAGGCAGACATAGACGAAATTGTGTCCCCGCTCTGCCGCACCGGAAAGGGCCTGGAAGCCTATGTCGTAAGTTCCTCCATCGCCCCCGAAGGCCAGGAACTTTATTTTCCTCTCCTTGTGTATCTCCCCCCTTTTTAGCTTTGCCCGATACATACTCTCCAAGCCAGCTATGGTGGAGGCGGCATTGGGGAACGCGGAGTGAATCCAGGGGACCTTCCAGGAGGAGTGGGGAAAGGTTCCTGAGCATATCTCCAAACAACCGGTGGCATTGGCAATTACCACTGGCTCCTCAAAGGATGCCATTATCTGCCTGACAGTGATAGCTACCCCACAACCCGGGCACATCTTATGCCCTTGAGCAAAACGCTCTTCTCTGGTGGCAATATCTTTCAATTTGAAGCTGACCATCTTATTTCTCCTTCCTTACTCCCTCAAGTTGAGGAAATCTACCAATTTTCCTCGTTTGCCGGTTCTGGCGATTTCACGGAGCCGAAGGTAAACGTCCTTGATATCTCTTAAGGGCAAGTCCCTTCCGCCCAGACCAAAGATATAATTGATAACCTGGGGAGGAGACTTCTCTTCGTAGAGAGCGGTTCTTACCTCAAGAAAGAGGGGTCCACCCTGGGCTCCCCCGGTTCCACATCGGTCCAAAACAGCTACGCTTTTCGTCCGGGAGAGGCTCTTGGCTACCTCGTCAGCTGGGAAGGGGCGAAAAGCCCGAATCTTCAACAGACCAGCCGCTACTCCTTCTTCTCTCAGCTGCTCAATTACATCTTTGACGCTGCCCGCAGTAGCACTCATAACCACAATGGCATACTCAGCATCTTCCATTCGATATTCCTCTACCAGGCCATAATACCTTCCCGTAAGGTCTCCATATTCCTTTCCTACTTGCTGGATCACCTCGGGAGCATTAATCATCCCCACTAACTGGTTCCTTTTGTGTTCCATATAATAATCGGGTCTATCGGCCGCTCCATAGAGGACCGGATTATCAATATCAATCATCGGATAAGAGGGGATATACTTGCCGATAAACTTCTTGACCAGCTCATCCGTCTCAACTGTCAAAGTCTCCACCATATGGGAGGTCTGGAAGCCGTCTATGGCCACCAGTACCGGGGTGCGAACATTGGGGTTCTCCGCAATCCTGAATGCCTGGACGGTGTTATCATAAGCCTCCTGGCCATTCTCGGAATAGAGATGAATCCAACCCATATCTCGCATGGCCATGGTGTCGCTGTGGTCTCCATGGATATTTAACGGCGAGTTCAGAGCTCGGTTGGCAATTGCCATTACCATAGGAAGCCGAAGCCCTGAAGTTACTCCCAGCACTTCAAACATATAAGCCAGCCCCTGCGAGCCGGTAACCGTCATCACTCTACCGCCTCCGGCAGCCGCTCCCACACAGGCGCTCATGGCACTATGCTCACTCTCGGTGACCACAAACTCGGTATCCACCAGTCCATCGGCAACAAAGCGAGCGAAGGTTTCTACTACCTGGGTTGAAGGGGTAATGGGATAGGCAGCCACCACATGTGGATTGATCTGACGCATAGCCTCGGCGATGGCACCGTCTCCTGTCAGGAAGACCCTCCGGCTCTTGGATTTTGTCTTTTTCATAGTTCCTTTTTCCATCTGTTATTCTCCAGCTTTTCGAAATCTAAGGTTAACAGCTCAGATGTATTAATCCGAGCATTTCTGTTAGGCTACCTCCTCAGAGATAATTTCCAGCGATTTAGGCTTGGTGGGACACACTTCTACGCAAATGCCGCAGACCTTGCAGTGATAATCATCTATCCCTATCACTTTGCTATTCTCAACCTTGATGGAAGCGTCGGGACAGTTAATCCAGCACAAAAGACAGTGAGTGCAAGTATCCTCATTCCATACCAAACGGTTGGGATTCCAATCTCCGGTCTGGGTTTCAGAGGAATTTCCCATATCCAGTATGAGCCCACCTATCGGCAGCTCCTGCCATTTCTTGAGCTCTTGTTTTTTCATGCTTGTTTCACCTCCTCATAGCCCCGCTTGGCAGCTTTCAAGTTTCCTTCGATTATCTTAGAAGTGAATTTCTTACCCATTAGGGCTCGGAATTTTTCATTAAAGCTATTAATATCAGCCAGGTTGGTGACCTTCACCAGAGCACCCAACATAGGGGCATTGGGAATGTCTACCCCAATCTCATCAATGGCTATTTTGCTTCCATCGAGGACATATAGCTTTCTCTCTCCTATATTAAGCTTCTGGCGCAGTTCATCCGGCTGACGATTGGAATTGATGATGACAATCGCATCCGGGGGCACTCCTTCGCATACATCCACCGTTCGGAGGAGGGTCTGGTCTAAAACTAAGACCAACTGGGGCTCCTCAATTCGGCTATGGATACGGATGGGACTATCGCTGATGCGGTCGAAAGCTTCCACGGGGGCTCCTCGCTTCTCGGCACCGTATTCGGGATAAGCCTGGGTGTATTTTCCCAATTCACCAAGAACCTGGGCTAAGTTGTTTGCCGCCATCACCGCCCCCTGTCCAGCACGGGCATGCCATCGTATTTCTAATACCTTGCTCATATCTTCTCCTCCTGCCTTAATTCCTGAAATGAACACTCAAAAATAATAAAAGGGTATTGAAACCCTTTTCAGAACTCTTTACCACGCTTTCAATCAATACTGAAATTGTGTAAATAATAGCAGCCTCTTGCTCACATCATGATGCAAAAAGCTAATTATTATAGCACAAATTTTTCCCCCTGCCTAATAATTTAAAGCTGTCACGGAAATACTTATAATCGTCACCAGGGCAAATTTATTTGCCACCGGGGGGTTTATTTTGTTAAGCTTTCTTCTCTTGCCTAGCGGTCTTCTTTCGGTAGTCTTCGATGGCTGCCTTCAAGGCATCCTCTGCGAGAACAGAGCAGTGCATTTTGATCTTGGGGAGACCATCGAGAGCTTCAGCTACTGTTTTGTTGCTAATTTTTAGTGCTTCGTCTATAGTCTTTCCTTTGACCATCTCGGTCACCATAGAGCTGGTAGCGATAGCAGCGCCACAGCCGAAGGTCTTGAATTTTGCATCCACAATGCGACCGTTCTCCACCTTTATGGTGAGCTTCATGACATCCCCACAAGCGGGATTACCCACGGTGCCCTCACCACTGGGATTCTCAACCTCTCCCACATTGCGGGGGTTTTGGTAATGGTCCATCACCTTGGCGCTGTACTCTTCCAGATTATACATGCTACACCTCTTTGTACAGGGGAGACATCTCTCGAAGTCGAGCCACATTTTTGCTCAGCTCTTCCACCAGACAATCAACTTCCTCTTCGGTATTGGACCTGCCCAAACAGATTCTCAACGAACAGTGGCTCAGTGCCTCGGGAACCTTCATAGCCAGCAGAACATAGGAAGACTTCAATGAGCTGGAAGTGCAGGCGGAGCCAGAGGATATGGCAAAATTCTTCATGGAAAGAATTAACGACTCCCCCTCAACAAACTCAAAGCTGAGGTTCAGATTGCCCGGCAGCCTTTTCTCCGGATGCCCGTTAAGGTAGACCCGCTTTATTCCATTCATAACCCCTTGGTAGAGACGGTTTCTCAGCTTGGTGAGCCTTTTGGCTTCTTCTTCCATCAACCTGCCGGCTTTCTGGCAGGCTTTACCCAAACCGACTATGCCGGGGACATTCTCGGTGCCCGCCCTTAAGCCTCTCTCATGTCCACCCCCGTGGATAAGAGACTCTATCTTAACTCCCTTTTTCAGATAAAGCGCTCCTATTCCCTTGGGACCGTACATCTTATGACCCGAGATGGCGAGGAGGTCGGTTTTCAACTTATCCACCTTTGTCTCTATTTTACCTGCCCCTTGAACGGCATCCGAATGGAACAGCACCCCTTTCTCTCTGGCTATCGCCCCTATCTTCTCCACTGGCTCGATGGTGCCCACCTCGCTGTTCACGAACATAATGGAGATTAGTATAGTCTTATCTGTAATAGCCCCCCTTACCTCTTCCGGGTCAACCATTCCGTAGCAGTCCACGGGGAGGTAGGTGACCTTAAAGCCCTGTTTTTCTAAATATTTACAGGTCTCCAGCACAGCTTTATGCTCAATCTGACTGGTGATAATATGGCTCCCTCGGTCTCGGTAAGCGTGAGCAACTCCTTTAATAGCAAGATTATCCGCTTCTGTAGCTCCACTGGTAAATATAATCTCTTCAGGATGAGCTCCAATAAGCTCTGCCACCTGACCCCGTGCCTCCTCTACTGCTCGACGGGCTTCCCATCCATAGGCATGAGTGGAGCTGGAGGGGTTGCCAAACTTATCAGTCATATAAGGCATCATTGCCTCCAGTACCTCATCGTCCAGCGGTGTGGTAGCATTGTGGTCCATGTAAATGATCTTCATTCTCCTCGTTCCTCCCATTTATGACCAAAATAGTCTTCTTTTAAATATATTTCCTTCTCTGTGTTTTGTCAATGAAAAAATAAGAAGGGTTTTCTCAATTTTTCTCGGAGGGTGCCCACACTACAAGGCTCTTAGGAAGTATTGAGACCTTCAATTGGGGAGCCTCAATAAGGGGGTCGCCATCCATATGAATGGGACCGGGTTTTTCTCTGAGAATCTCGGTTTGAGTTATCTGATAGTAGTCCATCTGTGGTATGGAGTCTATCTTACCGGTGAACAGCTTGGGAAGATGGAGCAGTGCCTGGAACATGCTTAAATTTCTCAGTATGCATAGGTCAAGCAAACCATCATCGATCTCTGCCCTGGGGGCTATTTGGGCTCCACCACCATATTGTCTGCAGTTGGCTATGGTTATCAACAAAGGGGAAACCTTAATATCATCCTTATCAATTCGCACCTGGAGTGGCTCCGGTTGGTAAAGAAAAAACTCCCTCATCCCGATGTAGAAATAGGGGAAAACTCCTCGACGATGCCTCTTACCTCGCTGGTTGTATAGCAGGCCAACGCGGGCGTCGAAGCCGAGACCGGCGGTGCTGAAAAAATACTTACCATTTATAACTCCCGTATCAACTTCCCTCCTGCTTCCTCCAAGCAGAGCTCGACATGCACCTTTGAGGTTCAGGGGAATGCGCAGGTCCCTTGCCAGACCGTTTCCCGAGCCAGATGGGATAATGCCCAGGGCTACTCCGGTGTGAACCAATCCGCTGGCCACCTCTTTTACCGTGCCATCGCCCCCTATGGCCACCACCAGCTCGTAGCCCTGCTTGACCGCATCCTGAGCTATATAGTAGCCATGTCCTCGCCGCTCGGTGAGGACAATATCAAATTCCCATAAAGAACCACGAAGCTCTCGCCGCAACAGGTTGACAACCTTTCCGGGAGATCTCCTCATTCCGGCAATCGGATTAATAACAAACTTAGCCTTCATAATCCTTCATTATACTGATGAAACAAACTTTCTAAATAAGTTATCATAAAACTCCTCTTTTTTACAACCCCTTAAGGTATCAAAATATGGGGTATTAAAATATTAAATACCACGATAATTTTGTATATCATCAAAATTAAATAGTATAAAATAACTATATTTTTAGTATAAAAGTATTATGATTTTAAGTAAATAAATTAATTTTGAATAATGTAAAAATACTTCTTATAGTTATTTGGCTTTACCCCACCATAAAGCTACTTTGCCTATGATAAGGTTTGGCGCGCTTCTCTATAGTACAATAAGTTTATATTCAACAATATAATACGGCTGTAATATATATTCTTTTTTGGGAAGAATCAGGATAAGTTAAGGATGAGATAAAGAGGAAAGCATTTAATTATTACCTGAAGAGAAACTCTAACAACCAGTTGATCCCAACAAACAAAATGGCGAGAGGGATAACAATCCTCATCCACCAATAGAGGAAGAGAGGGAAGGGTTTTCCTGTTCCTTCTGATAGTTCTTTCAATGCCTCTGATCTCTTGATACACCAGACTGTGGTGATTACAGCCAAAAGCGCCCCCACGGTTTGCATACCCGAGCCGAAGGTCAAATCCCAGGGAAAAAAGATTTTAAAATTGATCAAAGGGGGAATAGCAAACACAAATACAATAGTGCAGATAAGCAGTACCGCTTTTTTTCTGTTCAGCTTGGTGTTATCCACTATCCCTCCAACCAGAACCTCGAAGGCTGCCACATCAGAAAGATAAGCGGCGCCGAAGAGTCCGAGGAAAAAGATGAGACCAAACAACCAACCTGCCGGCATCATGGCGAAGGTTTTGGGTAAAGTGGAGAAGATTAGGCTGGGACCGGAGGCAGGCTCCAAACCGAAGGCAAACACCGCTGGAAAAATGGCGAATCCAGCAAGAAGCCCAGCCACAGTATCCCCGACTCCGGTAAATATTGCGTTTTTAGGGATATTGCTTCTTTTATCAAGATAGGAACCGTAAATTACCATAAAAGTACCCCCAAGGGACATAGAGAAAACCGCCTGTCCCAGGGCTGCGGCCATTACAGAGCCCGTCAATTCCCTAAACCGGAAGCCGCCTATATACCACTTTAATCCCTCGCTGGCTCCCTCTAAAGTTATGGCCCGTATAATAAGGATAATCAAAATGACCAATAGTGAGGGCATAATAAATTTGCTGACCTTTTCTATTCCCTTTCGCAAGCCCTTCACCAGGATAATCCCGCAGGTAAAAATGACTATTGATGTCATCAGCAGCTGCAAAAGGAATGAGTATAGGTTGAAACCTATAGCGGGTGGAAGGATAGCCACGGTGTTCAACTGCCTGCCAAAGGCTTTAACTATCTCACCCAGAGCATAATATGCCACCCATCCGAGGGTAACAGAGTAATATCCCGTAGCACAGATAACTATGAAGAAGAAGAATGCTCCCACATACTTCCCTCCGGGAAAGCCTCCTTTCTTGAAGGCGCCCAGTGTGCCTCGCCGAGTATAACGCCCCAGGGTCCACTCAGCCATCATTGCTGGAATACCGATAACAAAAACCGCCAACAGATAGAAGAAAACAAATGCGGCACCACCGAATTTCCCTACCATATAAGGAAACCGCCAGACATTGCCTAAGCCAACAGCCACTCCGATCATAGTCATTAAAAGACCGAAATTCGAGGCAAATGTCTCTCGCTTTGGTTCTGAATCTGAAGCTTTCATATAAACTGAGCTAAAATTTCTCGCTCATATAGTTTTTTGTTAAACAGTATTCAGGGATTTTCAAACAGCTATTTCTCCATATACTCAGTTCTTTAGCCTTCGCAGGGAAAAGCTATCATTCCCATTTGTGGATCTTGTAATACTCGTCCACCATTCTTTTAATATCTACTGTAGAGCCTTTCGTTGGACCTTCATTTAATGGTTCTTTCAGGAATCTTTCCGGCAAAGTGTCGTCCTCTCGCCTTAAACCAAAGCTTCTATTTAGCTTAAATTCAATGTCAAAAAAATCTCCCATTATTTTTTCCAAATATTCAGGAGAATAGTCTATCCCGGTAGCAGATTTTAAGAGGGCGGAAGCTCTTTCGAAATTTAAGATATCCATACAGAGACCGATATTCTTGCACATAGTCATGGAATCAGTAAGAAGAGCGATTTTTTCTGAATAGCTTACCAGGGCAGCTTTCCCTTCCTCTGCCAGCCGGTCTGCAGCTTTTTCTGTGCCGAAACGCTTTTTGGCTTCATCTTTTCTGTTCGTTAATTCGAAGTACGGCTCGGCACGAAGATGGTCAGCACCCCTGGAGGCAATAGCATAAGTAAGACCATATCCTTTAATTCCTCTGGGGTCACCACAGATCATGTCCAATCCTTTTACTTGCATCACCAGCTTTCTTGCCTCCTCGCCAAAACTTTCTGCTAACTTTTTCGCTCCATTTGCAAGCTTATCTCCAATCCCACGGCGAAAAGTGATCATATTCACAATATCCCGTATCTTGTCTACCTCACCCCAGGTAATACTGAGACCATCTAAATCATCTGGATGGATCAACCCCTTCTCCTGGCATTCCATTATCCATCCCATCACCTCAGAGGTTGATATAGAATCCAGACCCATCTGATTCAGGTAAGCATTCATCTCCAGGGCAAAGGGGAGATTAGAGTTTCCTATCCGTGAAGTGAAACTGCAGAGAGTTTCAAATTCGGGTCCCTCGGCTTCTAAATCTCCGACCATATAATAACGGGAACAATGGAGATTGCAATTAAAGCATGCTTTATTTTTGACCTTGTGCTTGCTTTCCAGCTTCTGGCCGGAGATTTCGTCAACATATATACAGACCCCTTCCTGAAAATGTTTGGTAGGGAGAATGCCAATGTTGTTTAAATCTTTCATCAACATGGTAGTGCCCATCTGGTAGCGCTTCTTGTATTCTTTGTGACTTAAAATATCCTTCACGATTTTCTCTACTTCCGATAAAAAAGCCAGAGGGTCTGCCACCTCCAGAGAATGTGAACCCCTCACCGCCAGGGCTTTTAAATTCTTGGCTCCCATTACAGCCCCCATACCGGTGCGTCCATTTACCCTATTCCCACTGGAAACTATAGCTGAAAAGAGCACATGGTTCTCTCCTGCAGGTCCAATAGCGGCTACCTGGATTGAATAGTTTTTTCTCTCCCTTCTGATAGATTTTGTTACCTCTGTAATAGTTTTTCCTGCGTACTCTGGACAGTCCACCAGCTCTGCACCTGATTCCGTTACCATCAGATAGACCAGGCTATCAGCCCTACCCGTGATGATAATCTGATCGAATCCTGTGAGCTTCATTTCTGCGGCAAATTGCCCTCCCGCCGTGGAATCTCCTAAAATACCTGTGAGGGGTGATTTGGCGGTAACAGTATAATAAGCAGATGCGGGGAGGAGTGAACCTGTAAGAGGACCGATGCCGAATATAAGGATATTATCAGGTCCCAGAGAGTCGCAATTGGGGTCTAATTCCTCAAAAAGCCTCTTGGTATTCGCAGCTCGCCCGCCAATAACATCTCTGACCCAAAGAGGGTCCAACATCTCTATTTGAGATTTCCGCTCTGTAAGATTTATTCTCAGCACTCTTCCTCCGTAGCCAAATTTAAGCATATCTTTTACTCCACTTCTTCCTCACCTCAGAGCCTTGCCTTTTGATATAAAAATGACGTTTCTGGCTCGGATTCATCTTATTTGTTTCCTTCTTAAAAAATGCCAAAGATGGATACTCCGCTCCTTCAGCCTCATAGGTAATGGCTCCTTCCGTACAAGCCTCAACGCACTTAGGTCTTCCCCCACAAAGATCACAAACATAGACTAAATCATCGAATATTTCTATGGCTCCAATAGGACAAGCCTCCTCGCAGGCAGCACAGAGTGTGCACAAGGTGGGGGAAATGATTACCTGGCTGAGGGAACCCATGCTTAGCGCATCATCTGGGCAGCACATACAATAGCGCTCCTTGCATTGATTGCATACCACCGGGCCATCAATACCAATTTCGTATAAGTTCATAACTTTTATCCTGGCTAAGCGATTGTTGATTTTTCCCGTACGGAAAAAGGCACAAACAGCCTCACATCTTTTGCATCCGGTACATTTGCTTATATCAACTTCGATCACCTTCAACACCTCCTGCTTGCTAAAAGTTAAGAAGCAACCATATAATCTTTATTCTACAACCTCAAGGCGATATTGTACCAGTCCATTTGGATCTGGGCAGGAAAAATTTTTCACTTTTTTTACCCAATGACTATCTTCCAATCTGCCTCTGACGGCCAGAATGGGAAAGATAGGCATCATACTTTGTAAAGCCCATATACAAATATGTTTCCCTTCAGGAATATAAAGCTTGGAATCCTCAATATAGAAATAATCACCCACTTGCATAGGGAGGTTGCAGTAGCCATTAATTCTTTCTACGCTAACCCTTATTTTTGCCACTTTTATGCCTCCATTTATTGCTTTTTATATCATTAGTTTGTTCTTCAAATCCTAAAATATCTAAATAAGGCGCTTTTTATTCATCTTACTTTTTTAATACTAAATGATATGGGAAATTTCCTCTGGTGTCAATAATTTGGTCAGACTCAAAATTCCTAATAAGGGTAAGCGATGCTTATTTCTGGCTCCGGGAGGTGCCTTTTATTATGTTTTAAATGAGTGATTTGGCGCCAGAAGTGCATTCAAAGATTATGAAGTATTTTCAAGCATTTTCGACAAGATGTATAGGCTAACAGACAATAGTAACTTAGATCTTTGATAATGGGGTTTTTTGAGTTGGAATTAAGAGATATTTTTGCGTATCGTTAAAAAGGCTTAGCTAGATGGGAGAGGATATGAGGGGAATAGGTATTGAATCTCATCCATTTATATTGTAATATTTTTTAAGAGCTCTCCTTAATAAAGGAGAACGAAGTCTGAGCTGAGGGTATTTCTAAGAGGGCATTCTTCTAAGGAGAATCTTCATGAAGGAAAGCATAGACTACGAAAAGATTCTTCGCTCTTCACCCACAATAATCATCAAGGAATTAAAAGAATGCCATCCTGTCATCAGGAGGTTGCTTCTGCGCTTCCAGAAGAGATTAAATCTCACCGATGATGAGGTGTACAACTTACAATTAGCGGTGGGAGAGATCTGCGCTAACGCCATTGAGCACGGCAATAAATGTGCCCCTGACAAGTCGGTGCGCCTTTCCTATGCTGTTCACCAGCACAGATTAATCTTTCAGGTGGAGGACGAAGGCGAAGGGTTCAATCCTGAAGACCTCCCCGACCCTACCAAGCCGGAAAACCTTTTGAAGAAGAGAGGACGAGGCATATTTTTGGCCTGCTCGTTGGTGGATGCGATAATCTTCCAGGATAAAGGGAGAAGGGTCATCCTGGTGAAAAAGCTGACCCAATCGTCATCCCCTGCCTAACTGACTCCCCGGTCCCTAACTCCCCTATCAGGGCGTGCTAACCTTTATGATGGATGATGTGGATGCAGTAGCTCCATCATCATCGGTGACCGTCAGGGTAACCGTCTTATCTCCTGATGTGCTGTAGGGATGGGTAACTATTTTGCCCATACCCGTGAGAGCATCTCCAAAATCCCAGCTGTATTTAACGATAGTCCCGTCAGCATCGTAAGAGGAGGAGGCGTTGAAGGTCACCCAATCGCCCACTTTGGGGTCGGAAGGTGAATAAGTGAAGTTAGCCGTGGGGAAGATGTTGGGCGGAGTAATCACCTTAATAGCTATGGAGGAGGTAATAGCCCCGGCAGTGGTGGTCACCGTCACCGTATCCACATCCTTATCCCAGCTGCCGAGTGTAAGGATATCGAAAGCCTCCCCACTCTCATTGGTGAGGACTATCTTGCCGCCAGAATCGAGGGAGCCGGCATCAGTGGAGAAGGTTACCGACGCATTAGCAATGGTTTGAGCATTCTCATCAAAGACAACCGCCGTAATGGAACTGGTAGCTCCCTCCTCAAAGGAGATGGAAGCCGGGGTGGCGGTGAGGGAAATGGAGGCGATAGCCGCCCCAATCTGGACTATAATGGGCTCTGCAGTGCCCACCACCCCTGAACTCACCGTTATCTCCGCAATGCCGACCTCAACCCCGCTGGTGAGGATGGAGCGAGCCATACCGTTGGTGGTAGTCACCCGCCCATCAATGGTGCCCAGGGTGGTGGTGAGAAAAACCACTGTCCCATCGGGCACTGGATAGCCATCACCTCTGGTGATGACAACGGTGATTACCGCGGTATCTCCACCGGGGTTAATGACCGCGGGATTGACACTGATAGTCATAATCGCATCCTCAGGGGCAACAGGGTCGACTTTCGCACAAGCGAATATCAGCCCTATGCAAAGCCCGAGGGAAGCGAGGATTAACAATTTCTTAATCATAGGCTACACCTTTTTTGTCAGGATAAAGGCTTTTCCCCTCCTTACTACCATTCCCGGTAATAGGTTCCATCTAAAGCCTGCTCATAAGAGCCACTGTGAATATCCCATATGCCTGGCTCTTCATCAGGCTCTAATTTCTCCCAGTCAATATAGACTTCCACCCAGGTTTCAGCCGATTCGGTGAAGGGGTCCACCGGTATACTCCGCAAATAGCCCTCGGTGACCAGCTCTTCCATCGTGTAGGGGTATCTCTCTTTATCAACATAGAACTGGTCTATGCAGTCCCTCATATAAAACAGGTCCTTCTTCAACACCGCCTCTTTTGCTCGGATATGGGAGTAGCGAAAGGTCGGCAGGGCTAAAGTGGCTAAAATCCCTATCATAGTAATAACTATCATCAACTCAATCAGGGTGAAGCCCTTCTGCTTTGCTGAGGTTACTCTCATCTTATTCATTCTTGGTTTATTTCTTACCAATCTTTATATTTAGTGCCATCCAAGGCAATGCCTTCGCTTTTAGAGTAAACATCGAAGACATTCTCCCCTCCCCAGGAGGTGGAATCAAAATCGTCCTGATAGGAGCGCATTCCCCAATCGGTGGAGTTGGTCATCGGGTCACGGGGTATGCGGCGCAAGAACTTTTTCTTCACATCCATTTTACCCACCTCCTCCACGCCCTCGACCAGAGCCTGGAGATCGGGGGGGTAGCCTTCGGAGCCGAACTCTGCTGAAATCTGCCCCAGGTCAACCATTTTTTTATATTCGTCGATTGCCCCTCTGAGAATCCTCAGATTCTCCCTCAGCTCAATCTCTTTAGCCCTCTTGATGGTGATCCGTGCTACTGGCAGGATGGATGCAGCCAGGACAGATATAATGGCTACTACCACCATTAGCTCTGCTAGGGTAAACGCTGATGTGCAGCTCCGTATATTGATTTTGAGAGCCAGAGCTTTTACCATTCTTTATCCTTATTGGACCTGAATTTTTGCCGGCACAAAATTGGCGGGGAGGGTATTAGAGGTGGCATCACGCACACTGTTGTTGGAGAAGACTATATCCGTGCTCCCTGCACCGACCGCCTTGAAAACCACAGTGCACAATATCCCCGACCCATCCACCCCGGTTTCCTTGCCTAACCTGGCAAGGCTCACCCTCAGCTGTCCCGCTTTATTGTCATAATCCCTGACAAAGCTTACCTGGGCACCATCCTTTCCCAATAAGGCTCCCATAGTTACCTCTACTATCTGCAGAACGTCGGGATTAAAGCTCAGATTGAAGGGGACATGCCCCACATTACGAGCATTGTCGATGTTGACATTGACCGAAAATCTTTCTTCCCGAAAAACGATAAGGCTGGCTGGGGTAATGGAAACCTCAGCGGGAGTGAGCTCTTCACCCCTCTCTTCTGGTTCTGGCTCTGCTTCTTCTTCCTCCGGTGGCGACTCCTCGGCTGGAGGGGTTTCCTCCTCTGTCTTCTTTTTAGCGGGAGCTGGTTTCTCCTCAGGCGGCTTCTCCCCTGCCGCCTCTATCTCTTCCCTTACTGCTCTCTCCTCCAATTCGGCAACGGGTGGCGCCTCTCTATAAACCATAGCCCTTTCAGTCCCCGCCCAAATAGCCCTCAGGTCTTCCTCGGTAATGTTAGGGGTTTTGATGATGTGAGGGGTCATGGTAAGAACGATGTCGGTCTCTATATTCTGGGTAAGCTCTTTGGAGAAGATTTTGCCTAATACAGGTATATCGCTCAACCCTGGGATACCGGAGAGGGACTTGCGCTCCTCGTTCCTTATCAGACCTGCCAGCAGGTTGGTCTCCCCATCCTTCAACCTTATAGTTGATTCTATTGTCCTGCTGGTGAAGGTTGGCTGCCCTTCCAGCATTTCGGCTAAAATCGACTCTATCTTCACCGTTAAAGCCAGGGTGATTTCGTTGTTATGGTGCACCCGAGGAGTTAAATCTATCTGAATTCCTACACGACGATATTGGTAGGAGTGAATAGGGGTCACCACGCCGATGGTTTGCGCGGGAGTGATGGTAGTCACCCGGATGGGGATTTCCTCCCCGATAAACAGGGATGCCTTTTCCCCTTCGGTTATTCTGAGCTGAGGTTTGGCCACGAGGCGGGCGTCACTGGTCTGCTTCATCAGGATATAAGTAAAAGAGGGAATGGTCAGGAACCAATCGGCTTGACTGATATAGGGAATTTGAGAAAGACGGATACCGGTCTCCTCTTGAGCCAGACCCTGGGTAATTTTATAGCTACTAAGCAACAAGCCGTATTCGTTGAGCTTGGTCCGGTTGACCTCTAATATCTCAAGGTCGACTATGACCTCCCCTTTCGATTTATCTGCTCGGTTAATCAACTTTTCGGCAAGGGTAATGATATCGGCTGAATCGCGAATGGTGACGGAATTGAGCTGAGGATCCGAGGAAATGTTCCTAATCCCAAGAACGGTGCGCAGCCCCTGTAAGACATTTTTGACATCGGCGTTAGACAGGTAAAAGGTCTGTATCACCTGTTCAGTATACTCCCTCCTCTTGGCCGGGTTGTCGGGGACTACAACTATAGTGGTTGGATTGACGATCTTGTAAAAATGACCATTAGTGGTTACCAGAGAATCTAAAGCATCCAGGAAGGAGACATTGGTCACCTCAAAGCTCATCTTGCGGTCCCTTATGGTGGGGTCTAACAGGATGTTTATTCCCGAAAGCTTGGATAAAGCGGTGTAGACTTCCGTCATGTTGTTGCTGGGGAAGCTAAGACTAATCTTTTCCGGGGATTTGGGGCTCAAGTAGACAGGAGGAGCCTTCTCAGTCTCTACTTTCTCTTTGAGCTTCTCAATCTCGGTCTTCTCTCTAAGTCTCTCAGCTTCCTCCTCTACCTGGGCTCGGGCTTTATCCATCTCGATGATGGCAAGATGATTAGCAGGGTCTAACTCTAACGCCAACCGAAACTCCACCATCGCCTGCTCGACATTCTCTTCTTCCATCATCTGTTTGGCCCTGTTCAAGTGTACCTTTGATGCCTGACGACGAGCAGTTTCCAGGCTCAGGCGGTAAGCGAGATTATCGGGGCTCAATTTCAAGGCCTCGGAGTAATAGAGCACCGCCTGGTCCCAATCCCCTTCTCTCTCTGCCTGCACTCCCCTCTTATAAGCCTTAGTGGCGGCACAGCCGGCCAAAAAGAAGATGAGGAGAACAATCACTAATCCTTTTATTAATAATCCGTTTTTCACTCTTCCTCCTTAAATGACTTAATCTATACCGACTATACAAATATCAGAAGCTATCACTCACTAAGGGGATTTTCTGCTTCAAGCTGGTATTTACTACACCCAGCTCAATATATTGATAATCTATCTCCAGAATAGTGAATCTCTCCTCTATTATGTCCCCCTTGATTCCTACTAAAATCTTATCCCCTTTTTTGAGGGTAGCTATCATATGGCTATCCTTTCGGGCAAACCCGAGGAATTTAAACCCGGCTAACTCCTCGAGCGCGGGTGGGGAACCGGGAGAGGAAGCCTGCTGTTCAGCAGTGGCTTGATCTGTTACCACCCCCTCTTCAGTCTCTCTTGGAGTGGCTGTCTGCTGAGCCCGTGATGAAGTTCGTCTTCTCGGAGATGCTGGTGCGGCAGCCTTAGCTGCCCCGAACCTGAACAAGTTCCTCCCCAAAACAGAGTAAGCGGGCATCGGCTGATTGAGGAGCTTGAGGTTTATCTCTGGCAGAAGCGATTTCGCCTGAACTGAAGAAAGCCTTGCCTCCCCGCCAGGTGCCGCCTGTGAGGAGATGGGAATGCTGGCTATCTCCTGGCTCCTTCCGATAATCTTTCTCAGTTGGTAGGTCACCAGGGCAAAGAACACCACTAACAGAATTAATAACAAAATCTTTTTCTGCCGTCGCTCCATCTGGGAATCCTCTTTTATATAAGCTTAGTCTCTTTGTTTCAACTATTTACATGAGAGAAAAATAGGTAGACAGCTTGATGTTGAGTTTGAGATTATCCCCTGTTTCCTCTGGATTAGAAAGCTCTACACGGTCAATAATGAGGAAATATTTGGAGTTTTCAATCTGGTTGACGAAGCGTCTCAGATTGTCGTAGCTTCCCCGCAGAGGGAAGGTGATCTCAAACAGGATTACTTTATCTTCTTCAATTATTTCGTGGTTATATTGAATGTTCTGCTTCTCTACCTTGAATCGCTTGGCTAACTCCTCCACCTCACCAAGTATGTCAACCAGCCCTACCTCTCTTTGGCGCAATGTCTCAGAGTAGAAGCTTTCCATCTGACGGCGGAGTTCCTTAAGCCTCTTCTCATTATCCCTTTTCTGAGCCAGCTCCTCCTTTCCACTTTCTATTCTCATTCCGAGCTCAGCGGCTTTACTATCCAGTTTTCTCAGCCATCTCTCCCGGGGCAGGGTGAAAATAGTCAGAATAAGGATATTAGCTACCATAGCGATCAGAACCGGTATCACCAACCATTTACGATGCCAGAGAAGTTCCATTGACTCCCTCTATCAGAATCTATCGCAAATGCTTCTATGGATAATCATTCCGAAACCTTAATTTCCGGGAAATAGTCCAACTGGAGCTTAAAGTCTATCCTCTTAATCCCCTGATGTTCCTTTTCCCCTTCCGTGTTAGGGTAGACAGAGAAGAACACCGGTGACTGCTCCAGATTTTCAATAAAATCCAATATATTTTGATAACCATCCCCTATTAAGCGAAGATTGATCTTAATCCTTCCCTCCTCCACCGTAGGAGTGATGGAGACCATCATAATACGCGGCGGTATAATGCTCTCGAAGTGATTGAAAAGCTCGGTCCAGGAGAATTTGCGCCGGCTGATAATCCGATTAATGAAGTCAGCATAACTTCTGAGCTCCTCGACCTTGCCAGGCTCAATGGCACGCTCGTAATAGCTAAAGGCGTGCCCCTGGCGTCGCAATGCCGCTTCCTTTTGCAGAATTTCCTCCCTTATGTCCCGCGAGTTATCAACATAATGCACATAGTTCAACCAGTTATAAAAAGATAATCCAACCACTACCAACACTGCCATGGTGAAAATAAAATAGAATAGTGCTACATTTCTAAAGGGACGAGAAGCCAAATTTATAGACATTCGCATAGGCTCAGCCCCTCACCAGTAAACCAATGGTGGCTGCCAACCTTGAGAGCTTTCCTTTATCTATAGAGACTCCTTCATCCAGTTTCATAGCTCCCCAGGGGTTGATGGTTTCCACCTGGAACTCAAAGTTTTCCCTGAGCTGACTTTTAAGCTCAGCCAAACGGGGACTAATTCCACCCACATAGACCATTTCAAGCCCATTCCCCCCTAATCGCTCTTTATAATAGATATAAGAGGAATTAAGCTCCCGGAGAGCGACTTCAAGGATTGATTGCCCTGAAAAGCCAGCGCCTAACTCCTTGGTGCGGAAGAAGATAATCTCCGTTCCTCGGAAAATCACCATAGAGATATATGCCTCAGAGAAGTTGACCACCATGCTCTCAGAACTATCATTATGCCCTCTTGGTATAGACCAATGGCAGAAATTAACCAGGCCAAAGGAAGAAGGAATAACCACACCGGGAACAGCCCCCCAGGGTTCAAACAATCTCTCAAACTGAGCCCGCACATCCCTCTTAACAATAGCTACCAGAAGCTTGAGAGAACCATCCCTGCTCGTCATAGGCTGAAATCCTATGAAAGCCTCTTCTATCCTGAAGGGCAAGGTCCGCTTCAACTTCCATTGGATGAGCTTCACGACCTCTCCTTCCCTATGGGGTAGGCGTTGAAGGTTATCGAGGAGCACCACCTTTACCACATTGTCCGGGATAAGAAGGTAGACCTTTTTTATCTTTGCCTGCCCCTTGCTCAGGATGGAAGCGATTTTCTGCTCCACACCAGGGGGGATAACCACATTGGGGTCGAGCATGGAAGCCTGCACCCCTTCCGGGGAGAGCTCCTCCAGAGCGTAATCAGCCAGAAAGTAGCCCCCTCTGCTGCGGACAATCTGTGCCCATCCCAGCCATCTCTGGGAGATCTCCATCCCTGTAAGAGGAGATTTAGAGGGTAGTCTCACTAACTTAGTTACAGACTTAAAGGGATTCTTTTCTACCAAAAGATTTAGCCTCTTATTCCACAAAGGTGACTCGGTTTATCTCCTGCAGGGTGGTAATTCCATTGAACGCCTTTTCCAGAGCCGACTCCCGAAGAAACCTCATCCCCTCTGATTTTGCCTGCTTTTTAACCTCCGCCCCTGCTCTTTTTTCCATAATCATAGCCCTGATGGTATCGGACATCTCCATAAATTCCATAATCGCCGTTCTTCCCTTGAAGCCGGTCCCTCCGCAATCGATGCATCCTTTCCCTTCGTAAAAGGTGAAATCGCGGTATTTTTCTATCTCCAATGCCGACTCCTCCAGCAGCTGGGGAGAGGCTTTAACCGGGATTTTGCAGGCAGGGCAGATAATCCTTACAAGTCTCTGGGCTAAGATGCAATTAACGGCAGAGACAAAGTTATAAGGCTCTATTCCCATATGGAGCATCCTTCCCATCACATCGATGACATTGTTTGCATGGACAGTAGTGAAGACCAGGTGCCCGGTGAGAGCTGATTGGATGGCTATTTGAGCGGTTTCGGGGTCTCTGATTTCTCCTACCATGATCTTATCGGGGTCATGCCGCAATATAGAGCGCAAACCCCGGGCGAAGGTGAGCCCTTTCTTTTCGTTGACCGGCACCTGCGTAATTCCCTCAATCTGGTACTCCACCGGATCTTCGATGGTGATAATCTTATCCTCCTCACGCTTGATTTCTGAAAGCGCAGCATAGAGGGTAGTGGTCTTGCCGCTGCCGGTGGGACCGGTCACCAGAAGCATCCCATAGGGTTCGTATATATATTTCCTTATCTTCTTGAGTTCCCAGGGGGAGAAACCGAGGACATCGAGTCTGAGCTCAGAAAACTCCTTATTTATGGACTCCTTGTCCAAAATTCTGATGACGGCATCCTCTCCGAAGATGTTGGGCATGATGGAGACCCGAAAATCGATGGTCCTTCCCTTGTATTTGAGTTTGAACCTTCCATCCTGGGGGATGCGCTTCTCAGCTATGTCCAGCTCGGACATAACCTTTATGCGGGAGATTATGGTTCCGCTGTGCTTTTTGTCAAGGGGCTCCATCGCCTGTAACAGCGAGCCATCGATGCGATATTTTATGAGCACCTCATTGTCCTTGCTCTCAATATGAATATCACTGGCTCTCCTCTCAATAGCGTTGAAGACAAAGGAATCGACCAACCTGATCATGGGGCTGGTATCCTGGGTCAGCTTATCGATGGAGAGGCTATCCTGCTGTCCTTCTTCCTCGGTAATCAGATGCAGACGGAATCCTTCGGTTGCTTCTTCCAGAATCCGCTGTGAGGACTCGCTCTTTTTCAATATCTCCTGGATGGCGCTTTTGCAGCCCACCTTAACCTCTAT
>JAOUOQ010000315.1 GCA_029880275.1 Candidatus Aminicenantota bacterium
TTCACCCTCGTAGATGTGACTGACTTCACAGGGGTGAAGCCGGGAGATGACGTAGTGATTATAGGAGAGTGCCAGGGGGAGTGCCTGCGGGCGGCGGATTTTGCCGACCCTTTAAATATCCCTCCCGAGGAGGTTCTCTGCAATATAGATAAAAGCCTTCCCCGGCTTATCGTGGAAAAGAATAAAACCTGACGCCTTTTTATTATTAGCTTTTCAAAAGATAAATAAGGAGTGCTTTCTGAAAGTGAAGCCTGTTCTCCGCTTGATTCCACACCACTGATTGCTCGGAGTCAATAACCTCGGAGGTGACCTCCTCTTCCCGGTGGGCGGGAAGACAGTGCATAAAGATAGCCCCGGGCTCCGCCAGAGCCATTAGCTTCTCGTTCACTTGATAGGGCTGCAGAAGATTGAGCTTGCTTGCCCGCTCTTTTTCTTCCCCCATACTTACCCAAACATCGGTATATACCACTTCCGCCCCCTTAACCCCCTCCTCTATGCGGTCGGTTACGGTTATCTTTGCCCCGCTCACGCTGCTGTCCTCCAGAGCGCTGTTCACTACCTGAGGGTCGGGGGCGCACTCCTTGGGTGATACCACTCGCAGGTCAACCCCTGCTTTGGCTGCACCCAGAAGGAGGGAGTGACAGACATTGTTCCCATCACCAATGTAGCAGACCTTTACTCCCCGCAGCCTCCCCAGTTCCTCCTGGATGGTGAAGTAATCTGCCATACCCTGGCAGGGATGGAAGCGGTCGCTCAGCCCGTTAATGACCGGGATGGTGCCATGTTGAGCCAGCTCTTCAAGGGTCTGGTGGCTGAAGACGCGTGCCATTAGAGCATCGAGGTATCGGGAGAGAACCCGGGCAGTATCGGCAATAGTTTCTCCTCTTCCTATCTGAAGCTGCTGGGGGCTAAAATAAAGCCCCACTCCGCCCAGCTGATAGATGCCAACCTCAAAGCTCAGCCGGGTGCGGGTGGAGGGTTTTTCAAAAAACAGTCCTAGGGCTTTCCCTTGTAATGATTGCAGGAACCTCTCCGGCTCCTTCTTCACCTCTGCAGTCATTCCGAGGAGCTGATGGAATTCATCAAAGCTCAGCTGCTTGATGGACAGAAAATCCTTTTTGCCACCCATAGAGCTTACCCTCCTTTGAAGATGCGAGTTCCCCCTTCACCCCGCAGGGCATCCCTCAATTCCTCCACCGAGGTGATGAGCACCTCACCACCCTGGGCTTCTATGAATTCAATGGCCGATTCAATCTTGGGACCCATACTCCCCGGAGGAAACTCCCCCTGGCGGAGATACTTTCGAGCTTGTTCTACTGAGAGCTCCCGCAAAGGCTCTTGTTGCGGTGTGCCGTAGTGGAGATATACCTGGGGAACCTGTGTCAGGATTATGAACAGCTTAGCTTTGATGCTCCGAGCCAGAAGGCTGGAAGTGCGGTCCTTATCAATAACCGCCTCAATCCCTTTTAGATGCTCATCTTTGGTGAGGTAAACAGGAATTCCCCCTCCACCGGCGGCGATCACCACACTGCCTATCTCGAGCAGCCTCCGAATAACCGCTTCTTCCACAACCTGGATTGGTCGTGGGGAGGGCACCACCTTACGCCATCCCCTTCCGCTGTCTTCTACCATATGCCATCCCCTCTCCCGGCGGAACCACTCCGCCAGGTAAAGAGGGTAGAAGGGACCGATGGGCTTTGTTGGCTTATGAAAGAGGGGGTCGTCGGGATCGACTACCACCTGAGTGATGAGGGTCACTACCCCCTTCTTGATGCCTCGGAGGTGAAGCTGATTCAGCAAGGAGCGTTGGAGCATATAGCCCATAGAGCCCTCCGACATCGCTCCACAGACATCGAGGCTGAATGGGGGGACCTTGGTGGCAGCTTCGTGCATTTGAATCCATATATTCCCCACCTGCGGGCCATTGCCGTGGACTATCACCATCTCATATCCCTGGCGGATAACCTCTACCAGATGACGGCAAGCATCCTCGGCATTGCGAAGTTGCTCCTCTTGCAGACCTTGCTCATTTGCCTTCAGAATGGCGTTCCCTCCAAAGGCTACAAGAGCCACCTTCATCCTATCTTCTCCAAAAACTTCTTCAGAACCTCCCCCAGATTGGGGGAACCTATCTCCTTTAGATCATAGCGCACCCTGAGAGAGGGGTGCTTCAGCTTAAGCCATCGCCCCAGGTCAATGGGGGTGCCCACAATGACCAGGTCGCAATCTATCTGATTGATAATCTCTTCCAGCTCCTTCATCTGCTCATCCCCATAGCCCAGAGCCGGCAATAGGGAACCAATATGGGGATAGTGCTTAAAAGCTTCTTTAATAGAGCCCTTCAGCCAGGGACGGGGGTCTATCAGCTCCCGGGCACCAAATTTCTGGGCAGCCACCACCCCAGCTCCATATGTCATTCCCCCATGAGTCAGAGT
>JAOUOQ010000316.1 GCA_029880275.1 Candidatus Aminicenantota bacterium
TCTGAAGGACTACGCCAGTAAACAGCAGACCCGACCCCTGATTATGTGCGAGTATGCCCATGCCATGGGCAACAGCGTGGGCAACCTTCAGGATTATTGGGATGTTATTGACAACTATAAACAACTGCAGGGTGGCTTTATCTGGGATTGGGTCGACCAGGGTTTGCTGAAAAAAACTGAGGGAGGTGAAGAATTCTGGGCCTATGGCGGCGATTTCGGGCCAGAAGGCACGCCGAGCGATGGGAATTTTTGCATCAATGGGTTGGTCTTTCCCGACAGGAAACCGCATCCAAGTTTATGGGAAGTAAAGAAAGTTTATCAGTATATAAAGGTTAAGCCTGTTGACTTAAAAACCGGTAAGATTGAAATCTCCAATAAATACGATTTTAACAATCTGCGCGAATTTGATGCGCACTGGACTATCATGGGCGATGACGAAAAAATTGCCGAAGGGAGATTGCCCACCCTGGACATTGCACCCCACAGTGCTAAAGTAATAGAGCTGCCTGTAACTGCTATTCAGCTTCTCCCCGGTATTGAGTACTTCCTCAAGGTAAGCTTTACCATGAAGGATAAAACTCCGCTTTTAGCCAGAGGTCATGAGGTTGCCTGGGAACAATTTAAATTGCCTTTTTACCAACCTGCAGCTAAAGTGGACTTAACCAAACTGCCGAAATTAACACTGAGCCACACAGAGAAACTCGCCCAAATCAAAGGGCAGAATTTCACTGTGTCTATTGATAAGAAAACAGGGGAAATCACATCGTTTATTTACGAAGGCACGGAGTTCATCAAGACCGGACCCGAGCCCAATTTCTGGCGTGCACCAACTGACAATGATTTTGGCAATGGCATGCCTCGACGCTGTCGCATATGGCGTGATGCCGGTGCAAAGAGAAAGGTAGATAAGGTCAGCATAACACAGATAACTCCCCAGGAAGTTCAAGTCGATATCGTCTCCACTCTACCGGCAGGAGACTCGAAATACTACACCACTTATACCATTTTTGGCAGCGGCGATGTAGTAATTAACAACAGGTTTGTGCCGGGGAGCGGTGCTCTGCCCGAAATCCCCCGGGTTGGAATGAAGATGACCCTGCCCGGAGCGTTTGAACGCATATCATGGTATGGACGCGGTCCGCACGAAAGCTACTGGGATAGAAAGACTGGGGCAGCTGTGGGCGTTTATCACGGCAGCGTAATGGAGCAGTATCATCCCTATGTCCGACCGCAGGAAAACGGCAATAAAACCGATGTCCGCTGGGTAGCATTGATAAATAATCAAGGTATGGGGCTGCTTGCCGTGGGCATGCCTTTATTAAGTATCAGCGCACACCACTTTTTAATCGAAGATTTTGACCCTGGACTGGAAAAGCGACAGAGACATACCTATCATGTAAAAAGACGGGATTTAGTCACTTTAAACCTGGACTATAAACAGATGGGGGTGGGCGGTGATGACAGCTGGGGTGCTCGACCACACGAAGAATATACATTACCTGTGCAAGAATATTCCTATAGCTTTCGACTGCGCCCCTTCTCCCAAAAAGATGGCCCGCCTATGATATTGAGCAAGCAGATATTCTAATCCTGAACCCCATGCTCATTTAAATCATAATAGATACTTAATGGGCTTACTAGCTGATTTATATAATCAACACTTTTAATTTTTTTTGTATTATTAATAATATAACTGTATTTAATTATCAAAACCCTGTTTTCCTATATTATTAGATACCCTTCAATTTGAAATTGGACCTTTATTCTTCAATTCTCTTTTGTAATCCTCTGCGTTATCAATATCCTGGAGTATACCTGGAGTTTCCACCTGAACCTCAAGAACATCTTCGGGATGATTGTAAACGATGCCCCGGAGACCGACTTCCGGACTCAGCTTTTCTACCTCATCACGATATTTCATGTCCATGAGAACCGGGTGTCCTCGATTACCCTTATAGACAGGGACAACAATCCCCTTTCCTGTCCTCTTGAAAGCATCGATGATTTTGTTGATGATGTCACTTGAGATCGCAGGCTGGTCACCAAGCACAACCAGCACTGCTTGAGTATCCTGGGGCAGTGCGTGAAATCCCTGCTGAACAGAAGAGAGCATGCCCCTGGCATAATGGGGATTAACGATAATTTTTACGGGGTAATCCTTAATTTTCTTCTCAATTTTCTTCCGGTTTGAGCCAAGAACAACTAATGCCTTATCTACCTCCGATTTAACAACATTGTCGATCACAGTTTCAATTATCGTTTTCTCCCCGAAAGGGAGAAGAAGTTTAACTTTTCCCATTCTTTTGGATTCTCCCGCCGCTAATATCAGTGCCCAGATCATCATATATCCTTCTTTTTATTGTGGATTTGACTGCGCACTAAAACGAGCTGGGCAGCGATGCTGATGGCAATCTCCTCTACAGTTTTTGA
>JAOUOQ010000004.1 GCA_029880275.1 Candidatus Aminicenantota bacterium
TGTTGACTTACTCCTATAAGTTGTGATAAATAATAAATTACTCCTTGATATCGCAGATACTACTGAAGAGGGAGAATGAATGCGCTGGAGAAAAGTTCCTGAAGTCATCATAATATTTATAGTATTGGGTCTTATTTCAGGATGTAGCACAATTCATAAAAAAGAGGCCCCTCAACCAAGGATTGTATCATCTCCTTCTGCCACCCACCAGCAAGATGACGACCTCAAAGACATCTTACAAAGAGCGAAGAATTGCTTCCGTCATGGTAGCAAAGCCCAACATATGGGCAACTTCGAGGAAGCTCTCCTTAAATTTGGCGAGGCTATCGATATTATCACCCACTCAGGAGTGAACCTGGAAGATTCACCCCAATTAAAGGGTCTGTTTGATGACATATCAAGCTGTGTTGCAGAGCTGACCATAATCAATGAGCCGGAATTAGAACCTTATATTAAAACCGATATCAAAGATGAGTTGGAAATAATCGACCCCGAACACCCTCAGGGTGAGCAGCCTTTATTAGAGGAAGATAAAGCCGAGGAACCCGAAGAAATTACCTACGATATACCTATGAGTTCTCACCCTAAAATTCAAGCCTTCATAAAGCTATTCCAAACCGATCGGCGGGAGAAGATGCAGGAGAGCCTAAAGCGTTCGGGTAAATATCTCCCCCTTTTCCGCCAAATCTTCGAAAAAGAAGGGCTTCCTAAGGACCTGGCTTACATTCCTCTTATAGAGAGCTCTTTCAAGCCGCTGGCTTACTCACGAGCTCGTGCCAAGGGAATATGGCAATTCATAGTGGGCACTGCATTAAAATATGGATTACGCATCGATTGGTGGATTGACGAAAGGGCTGATCCGGAGAAATCGTGCCTGGCGGCTGCCCGCTATCTAAAAGACCTTTATAATATGTTCGGCGATTGGTATCTGGCCATGGCCGCCTATAATGCAGGAGAAAATAGAGTACTGAGAGCTGTCAGGAGTCTCAAAACAAAAGACTTCTGGAAAATCGCCTCTACACGCTATTTGAAGCGGGAAACCAGAAACTATATCCCTGCTATCCTGGCTGCCATTCATATTGCCAAAAATCCTGAGCTATACGGATTCTCCACTGAAAGGGAAGAGCCGATACTCTATACTAAGGCGCCCATCCCCAGCTGCACTGACCTGCAGTTGATCGCCGACTGTGCTCAGACCTCTCTGCAGACCATTCTTGAGCTGAATCCGGATCTTAGGAGGCTGACCACTCCACCCGATCATCCCCATTACCAGATAAAGTTACCAGCAGGGAGTGATGAGGTTTTTCTGGCTAATTATTCCCAAGTACCTCCGGATGAAAGGGTTTCCTGGCTTAGGCACCAAGTACGCAGTGGAGAGACTCTTTCCCAGATAGCGCGGCGCTATCGAACCACAGTATCAGCCATATGCCAGGCTAACAACATTCGGAACAGTCACTTCATCCGCAAGGGAAGCCTGATTGTTATCCCAAAAGGTAATACTAAATATGAATATGCCTCAGTTGTAAAAGACTTACAATCCAATAAAAAAACACCCACTCCTTACCAGAAAGGACAACGAATTACTTACAAGGTCCGTCGAGGGGACACCATCTATAGGATTGCCCTACGCTATGGCACAACTGTGGAGAGCCTGATGAGCTGGAATGGCTTATCTCCCAACGATAAAATTTACCCCGGACAGAAACTCTCTTTATGGGTTGGCACAAAGATAGATGTAGATAACAAGACACCGGTAGGCAGTGGTGCCTCGGCCGTTATAACTTATAGAGTAAAACAGGGGGATACCCTCTATCGTATAGCCAGCGACTTTAGAACAACAGTCAAGGATATCTGCCAATGGAATAGTCTCTCGCCAAGGGATACTATTTATCCCGGTGATGAGCTAACTATCTATCGCCGTCCTTGAGTTCCCCTTCGATTTTAGCACCGTTGAGTATAATCTTAATTTTTTAGGAAAGACTCAAGGATTTGATGCCAGCTCAACACATGGCAGGGACGAGGATGAAAAATGACCCCTGCTTTTTCCCTGATGGCGCATAAGCTGATATATAGAGCCATAACAAGTCAAAACATTGACAACAACTAATTATTCTGTTAGTATTGTTAAAAATTTTAATAATTCTTCGAATTCGGTTGAGCCTTAATGTTAGCCAAGATTCTTAGTTCGTCCATATACGGGTTAGAAGCTCTATTGGTAAAAGTTGAAGTAGATGTCACAGCAGGGTTACCCACCTTCCTTATAGTTGGATTGCCCGACATCTCTGTCAAAGAAAGTCGGGAGCGAATAAAATCTGCCATCAAGAATTGCGGCTATCAATTCCCGGTAAAGCAAATCACCATTAATTTGGCACCTGCCGATATTAAAAAAGAAGGACCCTATTTCGACCTTCCTATGGCAATTGGCATCTTATCCGCTACCGGAGTAATAAGCCGAAAAGAGATAGATGATTTTTTAATCATGGGGGAGCTATCTTTAGATGGGAGCATCCGTCCGATCAAGGGTGCCCTATCTATGTCGGTAAAGGCGAGAGAGGCTAAGTTAAAGGGATTTATTCTCTCCCAAGATAACTCCCGAGAAGCCGCCATTGTGGAAGGGGTGGACATCTATCCTGTAAGTAATCTCCCTGAAGCAGTGGAGTTTTTGAATGGGCGCCGACCCATAACCCCTTATAAAGTTGATCCCATGAATTTGTTTCTGGAGAGAAGCCGATATGATATAGGCTTTCAGGATGTAAAGGGGCAGACACATGTCAAGAGAGCTTTGGAGGTGGCGGTAGCTGGAGGGCACAACATTATCATGATAGGACCGCCGGGTTCGGGTAAGACTATGCTGGCAAAGCGCCTCCCCACCATACTGCCGCCGATGACCTTTGAGGAAGCTATTGAGACCACCAAAATCAACAGCATTGCCGGAGTGTTCAATAGCAAGAAGGGCTTAACCGCAGTTCGTCCTTTCAGAGCTCCTCATCACACTATATCTAATGCAGGGCTGGTAGGTGGAGGAACCTATCCTATGCCCGGAGAGATAAGCTTGGCTCACAATGGAGTTCTTTTCCTGGATGAACTCCTCGAATTCCAGCGAAATGTGCTTGATGTTCTGAGGCAACCGATGGAAGATGGATTGGTCACCATATCCCGAGCGTCTCACTCGTTGACCTATCCAGCTCGTTTTATGCTGGCAGCGGCGATGAACCCTTGTCCTTGCGGCTACTTTACCGACCAATTCAAAGAATGTACCTGCACCCCACTGCAGGTTCAGCGTTATCTGTCGAAGATTTCGGGTCCTCTAATGGACAGAATCGATATTCATATAGAGGTCCCTTCCGTTAAATATCGGGAATTGGCAAGTCAGCATCCCTCAGAGAACTCTGAGGTGATCAGGGAGCGGGTAGCCAAAGCAAGAGAAATCCAGCTTGAACGCCTTAAGGGTGAGAAGATTTATTGCAATGCCCAGATGGGTTCGCAGAAGATAAGAAAGTATTGTTTCATCAGCGAGGATTCGGCAAACCTTCTGGAGATGGCTATCGACAGGCTGGGATTTAGTGCTCGTGCTCATGACCGCATATTAAAAGTTGCTCGCACAATTGCCGACCTGGAGGGGGCATCTTGTATCGAAGCAAACCACATATCCGAGGCTATTCAATATCGAAGCCTGGACCGATATCCATGGAATAGATAATAGCTAATTTTCAAGGAGAGCGAGATGATAGGAAGCGATTTATGGCCTAAGAAAAAACTAATAATTACCCTGCGTTGGTTAATAATTATCATAATATCTTATCTTATTATATTCGGTCGATCTTCTATACTTTTATTTTCAGGCAGCAGCTTGCTGATTTTCATGTTCATCGCCTCTAACATCTTCTTTTACTTTCTCCCGAAAAGATTCTTTATGAGCCCTAACTTCGACTACCTGATGCTCATTGCCGATACGGCTTTGATATCTCTGGGGCTCTTTCTGACAGGCCAGGCAAGGACCGATTTTTACCTGGTTTATTTCCTGATTATCATTCTGGCCACCCTGGGAAGAAACCTCATAGAAATCGTAGGAAACGCCATCATTATATGCATAGTTTATGGAATCCTTTTCCTGAAGGCTGAAGATATAAGCGGCAGTTATGGAGCATTCCTTCTGCTGCGAATCCCCTTTATATTTATAATCGCCTTTTTCTATGGGACCTTTGTAGAGAAAGTCAAACGAGAGCAGTTGACCGCCCGGAGATTAGCCGAGGAGAAGACAGATATGGAGAACATCCTGGCAATATCTCAGACTATAGCCTCTACCTTAGAGATGCGACATATTCTTGCAGTGATAATGGAAAAGATTAAAGAGAACATTAAAGGAATTGACTGCTCTATTCTACTTTTCAGAAAAGACAATAACGAGCCTTACCTGGTACAGGGGAAGGGAAAGGAGGAAGTAGAATATTCCATAGTAAACCTTTCTGACTATCCAGAGTTAGAGAAAGCACTCAGCGAGAGAAAGCTCCTGCGGATACCCGATGTTTATCAGAGCCCTTTATTAGTGGATGTTAGCGACAGATTAACCAAGGAAAAGGTAGTCTCCCTGCTGGTAATTCCCCTCATGTTTGAAGACAGGGTTATGGGGGCATTGTATCTAAAGTCGATCAACCATCCCTCCTTTGTAACTCCCAGGGAGATTAGTTTCTATCAAGTAGTGGCAAACTCCGCTGCCAGTGCCTTGAAGAACGCCCAGATATTTGAAGAAGCAAAGCAGCAATCAATTACCGACGAACTCACCGGTCTTTATAACCATCGCCACTTTCAGAGCCTTTTAAAAGCAGAAGTTGAACGGTCAAAAAGGAATGATCAGCCGCTTTCAATTTTTATGATAGACATTGATAATCTAAAACTGGTCAATGATAACTTCGGTCATGCTTCAGGGGATACGGTATTACAGAGGGTGGGTAGTCTTCTGGTCAAAGCAACGCGCTATTCCGATATCCATGCCAGATACGGCGGTGATGAATTTATTTGTTTGCTCCCCAATGCTGGATTAAGGGAAGCATATAAAGTTGCCAGTCGGTTGTGTATAGATATCCATCGGGAGTTCAAAAATACATTCTACAATATCACCGCCAGTATTGGCGTAGCCACTTTTCCCGCTTCTACCAATAATCCCAGCGACCTCATCCGCTTGGTCGACCAGGCAATGTATTTGGCCAAACATAACGGGGGGAATCAGGTAAAATCGATAGAAATCGACGAGATAAAGGATCTGAAGAGCTGGAATTTAAAAACGCTGGAAGCCTTTATATCGGTGATGTCCAAGCGGCACTTTCAGACCGGTGAGGAATTAGCCGATAGGGTGCGGGAAAAGCTCAGAGGGGTTTTTAACGAGGAGAGGATCCCTAAGGAGATTTATTCAACAGTAGCCTCTCTGGTAGCTGCCGTTGATGCTAAAGACCATTACACCCATGGACATTCTCATAAGGTGGTAGAATATGCTGTAGCAATAGCTAACCGATTGCGATTGCCGGCACCAGAGGTGGAGAAGATTGGACTGGCTGCTTCGCTCCATGACATCGGTAAGATCGGCGTCCCTGAAAGTGCTCTTCTCACTTCAAAGAGACTAAACCAAAATGAGCGGTCGCTGGTGGAGCAACACCCCGTGATAGGAGTTAAAATTCTGGAGCCCATTCATGCTTTCAGGGAGATATTGCCTCTGGTAAAGCATCATCACGAAAACTGGGATGGCAGTGGCTATCCAGACGGACTGAAGGAGGATGACATCCTTCTTGGAGCTCAGATAATTTCATTGGCAGATGTGTTCCACGCTCTCACCAGCCAACGCCCTTATAGAAAAGCCCTCACCTTCGATCAAGCCTTGCAAGTTCTCAAAGAAGGAGCGGGCAAGAAATGGAAAAAGGAATTGGTGGACATCTTTATTGATATACTTGAGCAAGACAGAAAATTGAGTCCTCAAGAGAGCCCCATCAAACGGAATAAAGAAACTTTCCCTTCCTCATCTGAAGGTGTGGAATGAATGGGTAGAGGTTATCTTACCGTCGAATCAGAGCTATTATAATGGTAATGAGAAGACTTAACAAAAGGCAAGTAGCCAGGGGGAAATAAAATTGATAATTATCCCTTTTAATGTGAATATCACCCGGCAGTTTCCCTAACAGGGGCATTTCCCCTCCCCAGAGGATAAGAATGCCTATGAAGATGAAAATTATGCCGGCAAAGATAAGAACTTTTCCCAATGGACGAATTTCAAGCATCATCCCTGCCCATCAAGGAGCAATAGTAAATTTCTCATTAATTATATCACTTTTTCAGGCATCATCAAAGAATTTAATAACTTACAGACTTTTGCTTAAGAAAATACAAAGGCAGAAGGTAAAACCCATTTACCCCTTATGGAGCTAATATAATGGAAATATTTATGCTAATAATCATAGCTTGTGGAATTCTTGTAGTCTTTTTTATCTTCTTCCACCGACATCGTATGCTAACCCTCAAAAGCAAATTAGAATCTGATCATTGGCAGGAGAGCGTGGAAGACCAATCGCAAATAGGTCAGCTCCAAAATACAGTTAGAGAACTCTCAGAGGAAAACCGTGAGCTTTCCAACTTACTCATATTCCTTCCCTCATTTGTCAAACAGCTCAATCTGGATCTTTATGGTAGGAAAATATCAGAAATTTTATGTAAGATAATTGAGCATATTTTTGCCCCCAAGCAGATTCTGATATTCTTCAGTTCCAAAGACCGGCAAACTCTCATCCTTACCGCCGCTAAGGGGCTTATTAAAGAGGTCAATTTAGGTTATAAGATTGCAGTAGGAGAAGGTAGAATAGGATTGGTAGCTCAGAAAAAGATGACTATGAGTAATGATGATTTCCAAACGGAGACTCGATTGGTAAAGGAAATGCTGCAAAAGACCACGCTTCCCTTCTTTACCTCTGAACTGTGCTCTCCCATAATATCCAGGGACGAAATCCTGGGAGTTATCAGCATTGGTGGGCCAACAAAACACTTTAAAAATGAGAAAATGATATTGAAGATGATTGCCGATCTGGGGAGCGTTGCTATTACCAACACCAGAATTTTCAGACAAAGGGAGTATCTGGCAAATTTTGATGGGCTCACCAGATTGTTTAATCGCAGGTATGCTATGTTCCTCATGGGAGACGAGATTATCCGAGCAGAAAAAAGAGGTAGTCCTATTTCGGTGTGCATCTTCGACATAGATAGTTTCAAACATTACAATGATTCTCATGGTCATTTAGCTGGTGACGAGGTTTTATCTACTGTCGGACAGATTATAAGAGAGACCATCCGTGAAGATGATATCGCAGTACGCTATGGAGGAGAGGAGTTCCTCTTTATTCTTCCTAATACACCCGAAAAGGGAGCTTATATTCTGGCAGAGAGAGTAAGAGAAAATATTGAGAAGTTCCGCTTTGCCAAAGAGGAGAGTCAACTATTGGGAAAGATAACCGTCAGCGGGGGGATTGCCACCTACCCCATGGACGGAAGAGATAGCTACCGACTCATTCAGGAGGCCGACAAGAGGATGTATCAGGCAAAACAGGCGGGCAGGAATCGTATAGTGTCTGGCTCCATGATAAAGGAGAAGCTGGAAGAGAGCTTTGCTCCCTCTCCCTCTCCCGATGAAAAGGATGAACCCAAAGAGTCTACCTGATAAAAAAGGGTTAAGTCTCTCCCCTCCCCTTGCTAAGTCCTGACCCTTTGTTATTCAATTGTCAATCCTATCTTTCTTTAAATCGAGTAATTTATTATGCTATAATTTTCAGTAAGCTTATGAATCAAATAATTATAATTGACCCTAAGCACATAGATAAAGCGGAGATAAAAAGAGCAGCCCACATAGTGCGAGCGGGAGGGGCCATCGTCTTTCCTACCGACACCTTCTATGCCTTGGGCGTGAACCCTTATGACCCTCAGGCAGTAGCTAAGGTTTATCAGCTCAAAAGAAGGAAGGCAATCCTCCCCATGCTGCTCCTTATAAGCGATGTAGAAGACCTTAAACAGATTCCCATTGAGCCTACGCCGAGCTTTTCCCCTCTTGCCCACCACTTTTGGCCGGGAGCTTTGACAATCGTGGTTAAAGTAGCAGATCGCTTTCCTGCCAATTTGAAAGCAGGGGGTCACACTCTCGGCTTTCGTCTTCCCCAAGCAGAAATCGCCAGAGAGATAGTGAGGCAATGCGGGTTCCCCATCACCGGGAGCAGTGCCAATATCTCCGGACAGCCCCCCTCCTCCCATGTCGGAGAGGTTATGAAGCAGTTTGGCACTAAAATCGACCTCATAATTGACGGAGGAACCACCACAGGAGTGAAAGGCTCCACCATCCTTGACCTATCGGGCGATGAGCCGACCATCCTCCGCGAGGGAGACCTTCCCTGGCAGGAAATCCAGGCATTTTTAAAAGTCCCCTTAAGATTTAAGGAGCAAAAGTAGGGGTAACCCGGGATTTATTTTAAGCTTTTTTTGAATCTAATGAGTTTATAATTCACAGAAATCTGCCTGATTCTATGAACAATCCTAAAAGCATTTGCTTGGCATTCTGAATTAGGAGAGCCCTGGCGTTAATCTCTGGTGTATTTTAATATTGATTTGAAAACTAATTGTATGCTATAAATTAGTATATTAATATATCTATCATACAAGAGAGGCGAACACTAAACAATTTTTGAGAAGATGAGATTAGCATCTATTATCCATTATTGTATTCGAAGGAGGGTGAAAAATAATGCTGAGACTAATTAAGAGAGTATCAAAAAAGACTGGCCTTCCACCGGGGACTCCTGTTCATATAGGGGAGAAAAAGGTTGAAAAAACCAAGATTACCATTATCGACTATGATAAGGCTCAATTTCAGCAGTGCGAAGCTAAAGAGCTTGAGGAATGTTTTCCTTTCAAAGATACGCCAACGGTAACCTGGATAAACATAGACGGTATTCATGAGGTAGAGGTTATAGAGAGCATCGGGAGTCACTTTGACCTGCACCCGCTTCTGCTGGAGGATATTGTAAATACAGGGCAGCGCCCCAAAATTGAAGATTTTGGGAATTATCTCTTTATTGTGTTAAAAATGCTCTATTATGACAAAGAAGAAAGCGAAATAAAATCTGAGCAGGTCAGTTTAATTCTTGCTTCAAATTTCGTTATTTCTTTTCAGGAGAGTGAAGGAGATGTTTTTAATCCTGTCAGAGATAGAATCAAAAATGGAAAAGGTCGCATAAGAACAATGGGAGCTGACTACCTCGCCTACTCGTTAATGGATGCAATTGTGGATAGCTATTTCGTTATTCTTGAACAGCTTGGAGAAGAAATAGAGAATACGGAAGAAGAATTGGTAAAAAATCCTACCTCCGAGACCTTACAGGCTATTCACATCTTGAAAAGGGAGATGATAGTTTTGCGTAAATCA
Source organism: Candidatus Aminicenantota bacterium (assembly GCA_029880275.1). Lineage (GTDB taxonomy): Bacteria > Acidobacteriota > B3-B38 > Guanabaribacteriales > B3-B38 > Guanabaribacterium. The sequence continues at coordinate 9,446 of JAOUOQ010000004.1, forward strand.
GTCTGGCCGTTAAGGGAAGTAGTCAGTGTGTTAGAAAGAGCAGAATCTCCCCTGATTGAGAAGACCACCTCAATATACCTAAGAGATGTGTACGATCACACCTTTCAGGTGATTGACACCATAGAGACATTCCGAGACATGCTGTCCGGGATGCTTGATATTTATCTCTCTAGTATCAGCAATAGAATGAATGCGATAATGAAAGTTTTAACTATCATCGCCACCATATTCATCCCCCTGACATTCATAGTGGGTATTTATGGGATGAATTTTAGATTTATGCCCGAACTTGAATGGCATTGGGGCTATCCAGTGGTCTTGCTGGGCATGGCAGTTATTGTAAGTCTGATGTTGTTCTATTTCAGAAAAAAGGATTGGTTATAAAAGCTCTCGCTCAGGCGTGAGTCGTATAATCCTGTTCAAAAATTAAAATAATGTATCAGGAAGTATTACTTAGCATACTGATATTAGCAGCTGGATTAGCTTTACTCGTAAAAGGCTCGGATTTTTTTGTCAAATATGCAGCATCAATAGCAAGGAAATTAGGAGTTTCAGAATTTGTTATTGGCTTGACATTGGTTGCTGTAGGCACATCAATACCAGAGCTTATCACCTCTATGCTGGCTTCCATAAAGCAGCAAAGTGACATAGCGATAGGCAATGTAGTCGGCTCCAATATAGTCAATATAGGATTTATACTGGGCCTCGCAGCAGCCTTAAGGTCAATAAGAACGCGACAGGAAATGCTGAAAAGAGATGGATATATAATGCTCTTTGCCGCATTGTTATTTTTTGCCTTCAGCTTCAACAGGACAATCTCAAGAACAGAAGCAATAATATTTATCTTCCTGTACTTTGCGTATGTGATGTTTTTGTTTAGCACTAAACCGAAATTGAAAGGCAAATACAAATTTGCAGATTTCATCAAACACTTTTTTGGATTTAAGTATTTAATAGCAGCAAAAAGCGAGAAAGCTTCAAATTTAAACAAAGTAGAGAAGAGGAGAATAACCGTAAGAGAAGAAAGACAAACCAAGCAATTATCCAAAGTAGGTCTTACTAAGGACCTGGTAATCTTAATTATAAGCGGATTTGCTGTTATCTTTGGTGCCAAATATCTTGTTGATGAAGCCATATTTTTTGCAGATTTTTTCAATGTCCCTAAGTCGTTGATAGGTATTAGCCTTGTAGCAGTGGGCACCTCGTTACCGGAGCTAAGCGTATCAGTATCCGCAGCAAGAAAAGGTTATGGTGACATAGCTGTTGGCAATATCATTGGCTCAAATATTGCCAACATATTTTTGATCTTAGGAGCTTCAGCATTAATTTTTCCTTTATCCGTTATAAAATCTACTTTATTGTTATCAACACCCTTCATGATATTTGAGAGTGTTTTGCTTTTAGTCTTTATAAAAAGTCAGTGGGAAATCAGACGCATAGAAGGCATAATATTTATCGTTTTATATTCACTATTTATGATATTTATGTTCTTCAGCAACATAGTCTTGTAGCGAGCTTTTTTGTAATTCTTATTGCAAATGATACTGTAGCCGAGAGTGAGAGCGGATTATTCTGTCATTTATTTTGTGGTATGCACCATAGGTATCTCACAGATTGGTTTATTTTAGAAGCAAAAAGGGGGTATTAAAAAGACCACTCACTGCTAAGGCAGTATATGCGATTACCGCCTTCTGTTTCCACCCCGATGTTGCTCGCTGTGTCTTTAAAATTAGTAACTACTTCTATATTACAGGAAACTATCGAAAAAAGGGGGGAATAAATCATGAAGGTGTTAGTCGTTTATTATTCAATGCATGGGCATGTCCATCGTCTGGCAGAGGCGATTGCCGAAGGTGCCAAGGAAGTTGAAGGTGCAGCGGTAGAGATGCGTCGTGTTCCAGAGACATTGCCCAAAGAGGTGCTCGTAAAAACAGGAGCTCTTGAAGCTCAGAAAGCGTTTTCTCATGTTCCCATATGTACTGTAGATGAGTTGGCTTCTGCCGATGCGATTATTTTTGGCACACCAACGCGGTTTGGGAATATGTGTGGACAGATGCGCCAGTTCTTCGACGCCACTGGCCAGCTATGGGCTAAAGGAGCACTGGTGGGCAAAGTGGGAAGTGTATTTACTGGCTCCGCCACGCAGCATGGAGGGCAAGAGTCTACCATCCTCAGTTTCCACATTACGCTTCTCCATCATGGGATGGTCATTGTGGGTTTGCCCTATAGCTTTCAAGGTCAAATGCGCATCGACGAGATTACCGGAGGGTCTCCCTATGGGGCAGCGACCATTGCGGGTCCCAGGGGGGAGCGTATGCCCAGCGAAAATGAGTTGGAAGCAGCTCGGTTTCAGGGAAAACATGTCGCCATGATAGCTTCCAAGCTTACTCAATAGATTAACCATGAATCACCTTTTGCCAGCTTTTAATGATAGAATTTATCAGGTCATACCCTCTTTTCGCAGTTGCAACTGATTAGACTGCCTATTCCTTACAACACCATTCTAAGAGGGCTTTTTCAGACAGAATGAAGCAGATTATATCCTGTTCCCGACGGACCGATGTGCCCGCCTTTTATCTTCCCTGGCTGATAAAGTGCCTAAAAAGGGGCTATGCCGATGTCTTCAACTGGCATAACAATCGGTGGCATAGGGTCAGCCTGAGGCCCGATGATGTCCACACCATTGTCCTGTGGTCAAAGAATTTCCGTCCTTTCTTAACCCACCGGGAATATTTTAAGCACTATCACCTCTTTTTTAACTTCACCTTCAATATCTGTCCTCAGCTGGAGCCAAAGCTCCCATCTCTCAAAGAAAGATTGGCTCAAATGAGAGAGCTTACCGCCATTTATGGAGTAGACAGGGTGCAGTGGCGATTTGACCCTGTTGTCTTATGGGAAGGAGGTAGGAAGAGCAATCTCGATGGATTTGAGCCTCTGGCAGAGATAGTCTCCCTACTAGGGGTGAGCAAGTGCTACTTCTCCTTTGCCACCTGGTACCCCAAAGTAAGTGCCCGCTTGCAGCGGTCTGGTTTCCCGCTGTACCAGCCTCCCCTTGAGCAGCGACGTGAGATCGCAGGAAACCTGGCTGACATTGCCCGAAACTATAGCATCACCCTTTTTGCCTGCTGCAGCGATGAGCTGGTGGGAGTCAACGGCATACAAAAAGCCTGCTGTATAGACGGAAGGATTCTCTTATCCTTGGCTAAAGAGCCCTGCACTCTGAAAAAGGACGACGGGCAGCGACCTGATTGCGGCTGCAGCAAAAGCAGGGACATTGGGAGCTATAAGCACATGCCCTGCTACCATGCTTGTCTCTACTGCTATGCTAACCCAGCTCACCCTAAGCTAAAATTCAAATTTAAAAAACGCTAAGATAAAATATATCCTCTATTCAAGATAAAAATTCTTATCAACGCCTCAATTTGGAATAAAAACTGAAAATAACGGATAATAGTAATTCCATAAGTCAAACTCAAGCAGCAAATAATTTAATATGAATCATAAGAGTTCGACGAACCTTTTTCTCTTACAATTCGTCTATATAAGCAAAAGGGGAATATCAGCCTGAGGTAATATATAAGGAGAAGAGAAAATGCCTAAATATTCATCAATCAATATTATCCTCTTAGCGGTGGTAGTACTATTTTTCACTACTCTGCTCAGTGAAGCGCTGGTAATCAGGAACTTCTCTCAGGAAATTGCCGTGGCTACAGAAATATCAGAGACACTGGCCATAACCGATTTTGATGTATCCCTTAGTTCCGATTTTGATAACAACACACTTAGCCTGCGAGTTATATGTGTGCTTCTCAATAAGGGACCTAAAGCAATTGAGCAAGCGGACTTTGATATTTTTGCCAGGGAAAAGTTCTACGGGGTAAAGGTAAATATTGCCAGTATAAGCCAGCTCATCAGCGGGAAGTCAATTGCGCAACAGTTCTCTCACAGCTGTGTGCCTGAGCCGGAAGACCCCTCTCTGCAGGGAAGCATGGAATTTCCCAAAATCACTCGGGTCACATTGTCTCCCGGATTGGAAGAAGGGCAAGAGAGCATATTGCAGTTTGAATATAGCTTCACCGAAATTGACCCCCATAGGAGAGATTTGCCGTATCGCATCCTGGCTGCTCTCCCTGATGGCTCAAAAGAGGTATGTCTTCTTTCCGATTTCAGCTGGATACCGCGAGTCTCTGGGGATTTTGAGAAACTGACGGAGTTGTACAGGGGCAATTTTTTCCCAAGGTACACAAAACCTACCTGGAAAATCTCTATCACTATTCCGTCAAGTTATGAAGCCATGGTCATGGATGGAAGATTGGAGAAGACCGAACAAGCGGGAAAGGAAAAGGTCTCTCAATGGGCATATTGCACTCCGGGGCTTCCTCAAGTATTTATAGGGTATTCAGATAAAGTTGAGGTTAAAGGTGAGGGGGCATCCGTGGTGTTCCTTCTACCCAAAGGAGCCTATCAGCAGAATGTGGTGGAAGCAATAGGGAATTTCATGGTCCGCGCTTATAACTTTTACAGCAATTTATTTGGTTCTCTCAACGGGAACGAGATGCATATCGCCGCAAGTTCAGCCGATATAGGCGGACATGGAGCTTTTCTTGGAATGACTCTGGATGCATCCGTATTTCAACAGCAAATGGATGAGAGTGAATTATCACCCTCCAGATTCTTTTACGAAACCGGTGCCCATGAATTGGCTCATTCATGGTGGGGAAATTCAATATCTTCCTATGGTCGCGGCACGAAATTCCTGCGAGAATCGCTGTGTAACTTCTCTACCGGGCATTTAGCCCGAGAGGTCTTCGGCATAAATAGATATGCAGAGTATATAGCGCTTCTGTTCATGAGAGGAAGTGCACAAAATCGGCTATTTAATCCCGACAGCGATAGTGAAGGGTTAGCCTACCAAAAAGGTCCTTTCGTTCTGGATATACTCCGAGAGGAGATGGGTGATGATGTATTCTTTAAATGCCTTAAGAGTTTTGCAACCAAGTTTAAAGATTCTCACGCCACCTTCTCCGACTTCGTCTCTGTCTGCAATGAAGTATCTCAAAGGGATTGGATGCCCTTCTTCTTTCAATGGTGTTACCAGGAAGGCTACCCCATCTATCGTGTGGTGAGCTTTGCATCAAGCTCCAGTAAAGATGGTTGGGAGACATCGGTCACCATTCGCAACGATGGCAAGGGGATTGTCCGCTGTCCGCTGGAGCTTAGAATGGGAAGCGAAGCGCAGGAGGAAATCTTTCGAGTGCCTGAGGGCGAGGAGGTTACCTTTACCTATCGAACACCTGCTAAAGTTGATGAAGTTCTCATTGATCCCAACCACACCGCTTATCAGGGAGACGAGAAGGAAGCTCGCCTGAAAATCCTTGCCGTCAAGGAATCCACCTGGGAGTGGATGAACTATTGGCAAGGGGTTGTTTACGGAGAGATTGGAGAAAACGAGAAAGCTGTGGAACGGATTTCGCGCGCTATTATTAGCCACACACGAGCTTTTGGAGCTGACAAAGCCCATCCCGCCTTTTATTTTTCTCGGGGTATAGTATATCTGCATATGGGTGAACAGCAAAAAGCTAACGAAGACCTAATTGCCTTTATCGATAGATTATTGGAAATGGCATCAGAGAATCCGGATGTTATTATTGGAACTTTAGCCTATGCGGAGTTACTCTCTGGCAGTATGCAGGAGAGACAAAATCAACTGAACGAGATTCTGAAATGTATAACAGGAGAGAATATTCCCTTTGATGCTAAGCTCAATGGATGGCGAAAATGGTGGCAGGCTAATAGAGCAAAATTTCAGGCGAGCCCCAGCGCCTCCGCGCTTAGCCCCGGGGGTATAAAATAAATCCTTTCGGAGTGTGATTATAAGAAAAGCTCTCAGCATTGATAAACAAGTTATTTCATATTCCCGGTGGACCGATTTCCCCTCCCTCTATCTTCTAAAGCCTATTAAGACCACCTAAATGGGCCTTTTTTAGGTGCAAGAATAGACTGGTGAAATTTAATATCTCTCTGAGAAATAATCATCAAGAATCTGGCGGTGGTCAAAAGCTATCGGGGAGGGAAGATTTTCTCTGGTGAATACTCCAATCCCTTTGGCATCATCGGCTGCCCGGGGTATCCCCTTCCCTGTGGCTATAAAGACGGTGGTAACGGTATGACCCCGAGGGTCACGCGTTGGGTCGGAGTAGGTATGAAATTGCCGGGTGAGGGTAACATCGAGAGAGGTCTCTTCCCTGGCTTCCCGCAGAGCACACTCCTCGGCAGTCTCGCCGTATTCATGAAACCCCCCGGGTATCGCCCAGCCATAAGGATAATTTCTGCGCTCAATTAAGATAATCCCACCATCTTCGTGCTCTATTATTATGTCAACCGTGGGAACAGGATTTTGCCTCTTTTTTGCCATAACAGCGCCGCATTCAGGGCATTTAAGCTCTTCCGCTTTCATTTATAATATCCCCGCTTTTGTAAGTCGCACTAATCCCTCTCCAGGGGCAGGTAGGAAGGAAATTATTTCTTGATCGGTATCAGACACAGGAACTCCAATTTATCCTGCCCGGTATTGCGAAATTGATGCTCCTCATTGGGAAGGATGAAAGCCACATCCCCCGGAACCAAAGGGGTTTTCTCACCCTCACAGGTGAGAATCCCTTTTCCCTTGAGGATAAAAACCTCATGCTCATGGGGATGCTGATGCAAAGGAGAATGTCCTCCAGGGGATATCTCTACCACTCGCATGGCGAAGTTCTCCGCCCCATCCTTCTGGCTGATGACCCACCTCATTTTTACTCCGCTAGCTGTAGGGTCTTCTATGCTCTCCGCAGTTACCTCCCAATAGGGCACTATTTTCATATCTCCCTCCTCTATAATCTTCAGGAAAAATACCCGCCATAGCCTCTTAAACCTGTATAAAAAACAAAATTGGTGGACGGTACCGGACTTGAACCGGCGACCTCTGCCGTGCGAAGGCAGCGCTCTCCCAACTGAGCTAACCGCCCACCTTTTCTGGAAAGCTCATCTTAATTTTTAATATCTTTTGCTACTTTTGTCAAGATATTATCGGGTCACACCTTAACAGGTTACGAAATTGAGCTTCTTAGCAAAAATGGGCTCTGGAATTGGCTCTGGAAAAAGGATGAAAAGGGTCAAAAGTCTATTCCCTTTTGAGCTAAGATATCCTCCTTGAAAGGGTGTTTTATCTCCTTCATCTCCGTAACCAGGTCCGCTTTAGCAATCAGCTCAGGATGAGCGTTTCGCCCTGTTAAGATCAAATGGAGGGAAGGGGGTTTCTCTTCCAACAAATTGAGAACCTCTTTTACATTCAACAAGCCGGTGTGGATGGCAATATTTATCTCATCAAGAATTATAAGGTGGTAATCTCCGCTATGCATTCGCTCCCTGGCCAGAGCCAGACCCTCCTGAGCTGCTCTTCTGTGTTCCTCTTCGGGAGTGTTGTCTCCAGGAAGCTTATAGTAGCCTTTCCCTTTGATTATTATCTCAAAGTGTGGTGCCAGCCTCTTAGCCGAGGTGCGCTCACCATAGGGATACTTCCCCTTGACAAACTGAATCATCAGCACTTTAAAATTAAAGCCAACAGCCCGAAGCGCAGTCCCCAGAGCGGCGGTGGTCTTTCCCTTCCCATCGCCGGTAAAGATTATAATGAGCCCCCTAGTCCCCTTACTGCTCCCCTCCTCCATTTGCACCTATTGTCCTCCTGTGAGCTATTTTTCTGAAAAATCATATTATTAGCATAGGGGAAAAATGTCAACTACTTCTTTTTGGAGCTGGGAAAAGACTGATAAGGTGAAATGTGAGATAGGTTTTAATTAGAGGAGCGCTCCCCTTTAAAAGATGCGGAGTTTCTCCTCTTCCCCTTCGTTAAGGAAACAGACTCCGATATCGTATCTTTTCCCATCAACATCTGGGTTATTAATCTGCTGGAACCTGACCACTTTCCCCATAATCTTCTGGTCCTTTTCCAGAGTGGTAGACCTGAGGTAAAGCTCCAGTTCGGTATCCACCCCGATGGCTAACGAGGATTCGAAAAGTACGCCTACCTGGCTGATATTTTTAGTGAATGTAGATTGCAGAGCCTCTTCTACGGGATCGCCAGAGTTGATTCTCCTGTATCTCAGGGAGTTTCTGATTTGATATCGGGGGAATTTCCTTCTTTCCTTAAAGGGGATAATAGGAGAGCCCACTTTATCTAAGAATTTCGCTTTGTACAGGGCTTTATCGGCAAAATTGAGAAGCTCTTCTGCTGAATGCACATCGTCGGGATAGGACGCTATGCCGCAGCTTATGGTCAGCCGCAAGGATTTCTCCTTGAGTTTTTGAGAAGAAGAGCAGTATTGGTCTATGTCGCTGGTAATACGGGAAGCAACCTTAAAGGCCTCCTCCTTATTGGTATCGGGCAATATGATGGAGAATTCATCCCCACCGTAGCGAGCGGGGAGGTCGAATTCTCGGACATTGCTTCTGATTATATTGCCGACATCCGATAGTACATAGTCCCCTTCCAGGTGACCGAAGACATTGTTGACCCTTTTGAAATTGTCCAAATCGAAGAATATAAGGGAGGTTCTCAGATTATGCCTCTTGGAACGCTCGATTTCGCGCTTGAGACTGAGCTTGAAGAAGCTTTGATTGAACAGACCGGTCAGCCCATCCGTGTTCGCAGAGTGCTCTATCTGCAAAAAATCGTTTATCTCTATCAACTTGGGGCTCTTCATATAAGATTTAACATTAAAGAAGTAATCCAGCAGCGCAACTCTAAGCCCCACATCTCTTCCCAGCTTGTTATTTAGCTCCAATCGATGTTCCATGATAGATAGCCAGTGTCTCAGAGACTCCTCCTCGCTGAATTTTTTATTCGTTAACAGGTAAAGAAGCTCTGAGTAAACCTCTCCCCCGGTCTTCTCATATATCTCTTCCAACCGTGACGAGATCGAGCTTTGATCGAAAAAGTTGTCCTTAAGAAGCGCTATTAGCTTCTTCTTGAAATCCAGATCTTTTTTCTCCTGTGACATTTTCTTTTTTATATTCCACTACTCATGTTTTTGTAAATCTTAGCTATCTTTTTTGTATAAAGATACCATTTCCTCGCCGATTTGTCAACCTTTTTATTAAAAGCGAGATGAAACATATTCTACTTTTAACTTATTGAATATAAAAGGATTATGTGCATAATGTCATTTGCAGTTTTCCTCCCCTATCGCAATTATTCTGACATCCAGCACATTCGTCTCCGTGGGGCCTGTGATTATCAAGTCCCCTAATTTTCTGAAGAAGGTATAGGAATCGTTATTATCCAAAAAACTTCGTGGGTTTAACCCAAAGTCAGTTGCTCTGGAGATTGTCTCCCCATCAGCCAGCGCGCCGGCGGCGTCAGAGTTGCCATCAATTCCATCGGTGCCGGCGCTCAATACGGTGACCTGAAGCAATTCATCAATCTCCAGCGCTAATTGCAGCACAAATTCGAGATTGCGTCCTCCGATACCGCTCCCTTTCACCGTAACCGTTGTCTCCCCTCCCGATATGAGGCAGGCTGGTGCGGAGATAGGGTTACTTGTGTTTAAAATCTCCTTAACTATAGCACTGTGGAAGCGGGCTACTTCTCTGGCTTCGCCCTCAATAGAAGAGGAGAGGATAAAGGGCCGATAGCCCAACTCCTCGGCTTTCGCTGCCGCTGCCCTAAGAGCCAGACGATTATTGCCTATAACCACATGGTAGCAGTTTTCAAAAATAGGGTCCCCTCTCTTGGGAGTCTCCCCTACCCTTTCCTCTAATCCCATTTGTAGATACTGGAGCACCCGGTGAGGAACCTTATCCCTGAGTCTATATTTCTCTATTATGTCCAGGCAATCGGCAAATGTTGTGTCATCGGGCACAGTCGGTCCCGAGGCAATGCTATCAAGCCTATCGCCGACAACATCGGACAGAATCAAGCTTACCAGAGCAGCAGGTGAGGCATATTTTGCCAATTGACCCCCCTTGGATTGAGATAGATGCTTTCTTAAGGTGTTGATTTCATCTATATTTGCCCCGCACTCCAGCATGAGACGGGTCAGTTGACGCTTATCCTCCAGAGTTACAGGAGGAGCAGGAAGGGTGAGCATAGCAGAGCCCCCTCCGGAGATCAAGGCGAAAACCAGGTCCCTTTTGGTTAATCCCTTTAACAGACTCACCATCTTTTGGGTTCCTTTCATCCCAGCCTCATTGGGAATGGGATGTCCACCTATATGGATTTCTATTCTCTTCAGCTCCATCTGAGTCTGATAGGGGGTAAGGACCAGTCCCTCTTTTATCCTCTGCCCCAGCACCTGCTCCAGGGCAAAAGCCATTTTGGCAGAAGCCTTCCCTACCCCTATGACATAAATGCTATCATATTGAGAGAGGTTATATTCTTTTTCACCGACCCTTAGCAGCTCATCGATCAACCGGAGGGAGCCCGCAGCGAGCTCGGTGGGGTCCACCGCCGCCAGCGAGTGGAGAAATATCTCCCTCATATGACGGCGATATAGCTTCTCTAAAGGTTCCATAAGAAGATTACAGGATTTCCTTTGAGAAGAGGTTTGTTAGAGAAGGAGGGGATGAACCCTATTATTTTAACAGGCTGCTCTACTCCTGCATTTTGGATATAGCGGAATTCAAGGATTTTTTTCTCTCCCAGTGCTCAAAATAGCGGTTGAGCGCCTTCCCTTTTTGGGCAACCTGGCAAGCAAACCGTCCTGTTCGCCCTTGCGAGGTACAATTGTGCTGGCAGCCCTCTTTGGTAAGGGTAACCTCATGCGTGTGCTTCTCGTTTTTCTTTTCATCAAAAAGCTGCTCTTTATGATGAAAATGAGCGCAGGGAGTTACGATAGCATCGGCGCTGCTTTTAGTAAGATTTAACCTCTTCTCATCGAAAACTGGCATCTCAGTTTGCCTCTCTTTCAATATAATAATAGCAAAAATATCGCCGTAGTTCAATCAGAATTTAAAGAAAAGATTACAAAAAATGAAGGTCATCGGGGAAGTCGGTCAGCTTCTTTGGTCTATCTTCGGTTATCAACCAGGTGTTTTCTATTCCCACTCCACCCTTCTGGGGAAAGAATATCTTGGGCTCTACTGCCAGGGTCATTCCGGGCTGCAGCTCCAGGTCTGGCTTTTCGGCAATAAGGGGCAGCTCGTCGATCTCACATCCTATCCCGTGAGCTACAAACCTGACCTTGTTATCACCGTAACCCATAAAATAATCCCGGTAGGGGGACTGCTCTACCTTTTTCATCACAGTTTGATAAATGCGTCGGGAGCTATTTCCGGGGCGGAGCAGCTCGGTCATCTCCTTCTGCACCTCCAGCGCAAAGCGATGTGCCTTCAGTAAATCTTCTGGGAGACGCCCCAGAGCGTATACCCTCGTTTTATCTATCATGTACCCATTATAACCCACCACCATATCAACCATAATGGGTTCCCCTTCTTGTATCGGCTTCTCCCCTGCTCCCTGAGGAACTGCCGCTGAGAGCCCCATCCCGCCATCGGGTCCCTCAAAAGGGACCGGATACGACATATTAGCCCCCGAAATCACCGCTCCATAATACAGCTCCAGGTCCCACCGATGCGCTCTCACCAATCCCTGATGGCCCATTTTTCTAAACCTTGCTTCCAGCTCGGCAGATAAATCTATCTCTCGCATCCCAGGCTGAATAAGGGAGGGAATTTCGGAGTACACCGCCCTTGCTATTTCTGCCGCTTTCTGCATTTGCTCAATTTCAAACCTTGACTTAATCATCCGCAGCTTTCTGACCGGCTCCGAGCCATTGACAAACTCGACTCCAGAAAATAGTTCCTTCAACCAAAGATAGAGCCGAGCAGGCAATACATCCAGCTCTAAATAGAGCTTGGTCAAAGGCTTTTCCAGCAAGGTAGATAAGGCGTGGGGAAGTTCTGTCAAATGTGTGTAGGGAACGATATTAGCCAGAGGAGACTCTATCTGAGCTCTGGTTAAGCTCCTTTTCACCAACAGGAGAGGCTCACCTTTTCGGGGGACGAACATAACGGAGTTCTGCATCGTCCCCGAGAAATAGAAGAGGTTGACATTTTGTAAGATAAGGAAGCCGTCAACATTCGCAGAGTTAAGCTCTTTCTGGAGCCTACCTATGCGATGGTAGACCTCCTCTTTCGGCGTCAGCAGCATTTCTCCGCCTCATGAAATAATAGAAGAGGGCGAGGGTTTGGAGATATTTACACCTTTTTTATATTCACAGGGACTTATAGATAAAAAACGGTATCCTTAATCTAACAGATAAGCCCCATCGTACAGGTTGTTCCCTTTCTCGTTGTATACGGCGTATCTGAAACCCTTTTGGATAGAAGCGGCGCCTGTTTCCCCTTTCTTGTTAATGGCGACAAAATTGTCCTGAAAGTCTGCCTTTCCCCCGTGCCAATTTATGATGCGCTTGACCACATCCTCGCAAGCTTGCTGGGGCGACATCCCCCGGCGCATATTCTCTACCACCATAAAGCTCCCGCAGGTCTTAATAACCTCCTCTCCTCTTCCGGTAGCTCCAGCAGCTCCTACATCGTTATCTACATATAATCCCGCACCGATAATCGGGGAATCCCCCAGTCTGCCGGGTATCTTGAACGCAAGCCCACTGGTGGTGGTAATTCCGCTTATGTTCCCATTGACATCAACAGCCAGGACATTTATGGTGCCGTAAGTTTGGGCTAAATCCTTCTCCTCCTCTTTCAGCTCTTTCGGGGGAAACCAGTCGTCCTCATCGCTCATGGTCTCCTTCCAACGGAGCCATCTCTCCCTGGCCCTGTCGGTGAGAAGGTTTTTCTTTTGAAAGCCGTGGGCGAGGGCAAACCTCAGCGCTCCCTCCCCCACAATCATCACATGGTCGGTGCGCTCCATCACCAACCTGGCTACTGAGCAGGGGTTTTCAATATATTTGATGCCTCCCACTGCCCCGGCGTTCCTGTCGCGTCCGGACATTATAGAGGCGTCAAGCTCCACCTCCCCTTCCTCGTTGGGCAGGCCCCCGATTCCCACACTCATATCCTCGGGGTCGCTCTCAATGACATTTGCCCCTTTCTCTACGGCATCGAGGGAATTCCCGCCTTTGCCAAGGATTTGCCAAGCAGCTTCATTGGCTTTGATGCCATGTCCCCCGCTGGAGATTATCACCGGCAGACCCGCTGAAACACCGGTCGTGGCTCTTTTTTTGAAAAGAATAGGCTCAAAGAAAGAAATTCCTAATCCCACTCCAGCAGCGTTCTTAAAAAAATCGCGGCGGCTTAGGTCTCCCATTTTTACCCTCCTTGAAATGCGAGCTTTATATTATAAAAAAACCATACAATCACCCTGTTGCCTTATACTATATTACAAGATACGGTTAAAGCCAAGGGCAATTTAAAAGAACGGAAAGCATCTTTTCTCATATTACCACCTTATGCACTACTTCAAGGTCGTCTCCAACCACTGCTCCGGGTATTACCACCGACTCGGAGAGCTTAACCCTTCGCCCTATACCACAGCCTCTCCCCACCACTACCCAGGGACCGATCTCAGATCCCTCACCAATCTCAACCTCGGGGGCGATGTAGACAGGGTCAATTATGGTAACCTTTTTCCATCTCCTTCTGTCAGGTGAAAGGTTTTGATGGTATTTTTCCATGTATATTTTGTTTATTAAGATTAAATCGTTTAGAGTGGTCAGATTGTGGCGTTCGGCGGTGAGAACACCCTGCACATTGAAACCCGAATCTATAAGCCACTGTATGGCATCTTGAAGCTCGAATTCCCCCCGGGGCGAGAGCGGGGTCTGAAGAATGAAGCTGAGGATTTCCCAGGGAAACAGGTAAAAGGGGAGGCTGATTATACGGGAGAAGACCTCCTCTTTATTCGGTTTTTCCACTATTTTCCTTATCCGACCTTTTTCAATCTTAACAATGGCATTGGGATAGACCTCAGCGAGGGGAACTTTCATCAGACTGAGCACAGCGTCACTCTCTGACCTTCTCCAGTGGTCGGCAATCTCTTTCAGATGCTCCAGAGGGTAAAGGTTATCGCATGCAGCCACGATAAACCAGGGAGAAGTGAGCATATCTCGCGCTGCTAATAGGGCATGAGCCATGCCGAGTTTCTCCTTTTGGTATGCGAAGCGAAGAGTGACGCCAAGATGTGCCTCCTGGGTGAGGTAATCCCTAATGGGGCCATCTGGATAGCTGACTACAACGATAAATTCCCCAGCTCCTGCTTCGATATAATCTCTTATGATTCTCTCAATTATGGGCATATTTACTACTGGTGCCAGAGCTTTGGGGAGCTTATGAGTGAGCGGCTCTAACCTCTTCCCTTTGCCGGCTGCCAGGACCACTACTGGAGGGAAGAAGTCCTTTGAAGATTTAACAACCATATTCCTTAGTCCGATAAGTTAATATTCATATTTTACCGAAGTCAGCCTGTTTGTCAATAATTCACCAAGAGTTTTTTTAATTATCCGGGAGATTTAACATTGAGATGCCGCCTCCTTCTCCGCTCCCCGCGATCCCCTTTCCATTTTAGCGTAGTAATAATGGGAATGATTATTGCTCCGTCTCTAACCTAAAAACAGGCGAAATTAAAATTATTCTCCCTCTGAGGAATAATAGAAGGAAAACTCGAGAACGCTGCACCCACCTTGAATACGGTGCTGGAGGGCTTTCCGCAGATTGGTCTTCTCGCCTGTGAGCAGTAGCCCCTCTCCCCTACCCTAAGCCCCTATGACGGCAGATTAAAATTCTGTGTATACACATTGGAAAAGAAGTGAAAAAAGAGGAATGAAGCTTTGCTAATGTGGGTTATCCTTTTACAGCTGACGACTTCGCCATTTTAAGAAGGAGCAGGTTATTGTCTTTCTTCCGCAATATCAGAGCTCGTTTTCATCCCATTGGTCTCCAACCACTGGTCTATCCTCTCCTTCTTAAATCTCCACTGGTTGCCAACCTTTATGGCGGGTATTCGATTTTGTTTTAACATTCTGTACACAGTGGATTTGTGAACCCTGATATACTTGGCCAGCTCCGGCAAGGTCATTATGCTGGGCTTATAGCGTCTGCTTTTTTCTTCGTCAATTTTATCCATCTTTCATTAACTACTTTCTATGTTTATTAACATCTCTTTTTTAATTTTAAGCTCATTTAATTATATTCAATAGCTATCAATATTATAATAAATGTTATCAATTCTGTCAAGAGTTTTTTTCAATTTGGTCGTTTATCTATAACTCGTGAGAAATCAATAAATTGCCTTAGTATGGAAATGTGAAGAGGAAAAGATGTCACCCAACTCCCTTTGACCTTCAAGAGGGTCATTCAGCCCTTATTTCCAAAATACAAAGCACAAAGGAAAAATAGTAAAGAAATTAGCAAGTTATCGCCGGAAATCAATCTTTGAAACCTCGGGCGCCACTGGTCAAACAAGGTTAGTAACATCTTATTGACAGGCAGGTCGGCTGTGTGTTAGGATAAAAATCCTAATTATTAAGGGAGATATAATGCGCTATTCAATAGGAGACTTCATCATTATGTATATTGTAATCCTCCTCTCCCTGACCATTCACGAAAGCGCTCATGCCTGGCTGGCGTATAGAAAGGGGGATTCCACCGCCCGCATGCTGGGGAGGATATCTCTTAATCCTATAGTCCATATTGACCTGTTGGGTACGGTTATCTTCCCTATCCTGGCGGCTATATCAGGATGGCCGCTTATTGGTTGGGCAAAGCCGGTGCCCGTCAATCCCTTGAATCTGAGAGACCCCAAGCGCGATTACATGTACATATCCGCTTCCGGACCGGTCAGCAATCTGATGATGGCAGTCGGTTTTTCTCTGGTGTTTCACATCTCGCGGGTGAGCCTCCCCATAGGTAATCCTCTCTTCACCCCTTTCTTTCGCTTCCTTTACTTCGGCGTCCTGCTTAATGTCCTGTTGGCTGTTTTCAACCTGATACCCATCCCTCCACTTGATGGAAGCGGGGTCTTGATGGGATTGCTCTCCGATGAGGCAGCCAGAAAATATCAGCGCCTGAGCCCCTTCGGCATATTTATCCTTTATATACTGATGTTTGCAGGAATATTCGGCTTAATCATCTTCCCCATAGTGAGCTTTATTGTCAACCTCCTTATCTGATGGTAACCTGATGGAAAAGAAGCGCATTTTGAGCGGGCTGCGTCCCACAGGTAAAATTCACCTGGGGCATCTGGTAGGGGTATTGCTCAACTGGGTCAAGCTCCAGGATGATTATGATTGTTTCTACACTATAGTCGACTACCACGCCCTGACCACCGACTACGCCGACACCTCAAGGATCAAAGAGTATGTATTCGAGGTGGCAGTGGACTGGCTCTCAGTTGGTCTGGACCCTAACAGGAGCACCCTCTTTATCCAATCCCATGTCCTGGAGCATGCGGAGCTGCATCTTCTCCTCTCTATGATAGTCCCTATTCCCTGGCTGGAGAGAGTCCCCTCATATAAAGAGCAGCAGCGAGAGCTAACTGACAGAGACCTCTCTACTTACGGATTTCTTGGCTATCCCCTGCTCCAGACTGCAGATATAATTATCTACAAAGCCAATTATGTTCCGGTAGGCGAGGACCAGGTTCCGCATGTGGAGTTAGCTCGCGAGATAGTGAGACGGTTCAATAACTTCTTTAGGCCAGTTTTCCCTGAGCCAGAAGTTCTATTGACCAAAACCCCCAGGCTGCTGGGTCTGGATGGGAGAAAAATGAGCAAAACCTATGAGAATTTCATCAACATATCCGACGAGCCCGAGGTGATACACCACAAAGTGATGTCAATGTTCACCGACCCTCAAAGGATAAGAAAGAACGACCCTGGAAGACCCCATCTGTGCAATCTCTTCTCTTATCATAAGCTCTTCGCACCTGATGCTAAGCTCAAACAGATAGAGAGCGACTGCCAGAAAGGGATAATCGGTTGCACTGACTGTAAGGAACATCTCGCCAGGCAGTTGACAGATGCTCTATCCCCCTACCAGGAAAAAAGGAGACGATATCTCTCCCAGCCCGACCTGGTTCACGAAGTCCTCTCTCAAGGGGCGAAGAAAGCCAGAGCTGTAGCCAGTGCCACTATGGCAGAGGTAAAAGAGGCGATGGGAATTTAAATGGAGCGAGAGGTAGAAACCGAGTTTAAAGTAAGACTGCCCGCTTTTGAGGGACCATTAGACCTCCTGCTTCATATTATTCACACCGAGCAGATAGATATTTATGATATCCCCATAGCCTCCATTACCCGGCAATATCTTGATTATATTAATATGATGAAGGAACTCAACCTCGATATCGCCAGCGATTTGCTCCTTATGGCAGCTACCCTTATTTACATGAAATCAAAGATGCTCGTCCCTCAGCCCATCCCGGAGGTAGACACGGAGGAACTCGAGTATCTCAGAACGGAGCTGACCACCCAGCTGCTGGAGCATCAAAAATTCCAACAAGCCGCCCATTTATTAAGGGAGAAAGAGAAGGAGCACTCTTCTCTATGGAGTCGCTCTGAACTCACTTCCGCAGCCCCTCCCGGGGAAGAGAACATTCTCCTTGAGGCGACAGTATTCGACATAGTTGCCACCTTTTATAAGGTGCTGCAGAGCAGAAAAGAGGAGAAGCCCCTCCACCTGATTCCAGACCGTTACACTGTTGAGGATAAAATGGAAGAAATAATGGAGAGACTTTATCAGAAAGAAAGATTGGAATTCTTTCAATTAGTCCGGGAGCTGCAATCCCGGCAGGAGCTTATTGTCACTTTTTTAGCCCTGCTGGAGCTTGTTCGCCAGCAGCTTATTCGCTTATATCAAACCAAAAGATTTAAAGAAATATTTATACTTCCCTCTGCGAAAAAGGGAGCCAAAGTAAATGGAAAAGAGGGAGCTTAAAGCCATAATTGAGGCCCTTCTCTGCCTTTCTTCCGAACCCATCTCTATGGAGCAGATGTTCAAAGTTATTGATGAAGCAGAAGAAAAGATAATAAATGAAGCTCTCAATGAGCTGATAGCCGATTACAACGGTGATAACCGTGGGGTAAGCATTATGGAAGTAGCCGGAGGGTACCAGATAGTTACCCGTCCTCAATACGATCGATGGATAAGA